>JANQET010000147.1 GCA_028278265.1 Myxococcota bacterium | reverse complement strand
TTACGGCCCGACGGCAAGGCGCCGGTCAGCACGCCCCAGCCCGCGTGGGTGGTCATCGTCCAATACCCCACCGTGTAGTGGCCCCCCTTGTAATTCTGCTGCGCGCGATAGCGGGTATCCAAGAATTCAATCACCCGTTCTGCGATTCGCCCTGCGATGTCGTTCTCCGTGCCGAACTTGGCCGGGGAGTGAATGATCTGCTGCCGCAGGGCCTCCTCCCCCTCCCAATTTTGCTCGATGACCCGGCGCAGGCTGGCGAACGTGACTTGCCCCTTTTCGAACACGAATTCGCGGATGGCACAGAGGGAATCGACCACCTCGGCCAAGCCGATGATCGCCACCCCCGAAGTATTGTACGTGGCGCCCCCGCTCAGCACCCCTTTGCCCTTTTCGAGGGGCCCATCGTTGAACGCGGACATCAGCGGCAGGGGATGCAAGCGGCGATGGGTCTCCCCGAACATGTTGTTGATCGCCGCGCTCTGTTCGATGAGAAACTGGAGCTGCTGTTCAAACAGCCCCATAAACCCGTCGAACCCGTCCAACTGATCCACCGGTGGGGTGGACGGACCGAACTGCTCATCACCGGTGAGCCGATGTTTGCCCTCGAACAGGGCCAGCTCCAGCGCCGAGGTCAGATTGAGCAGAATCGCACCGCTGTGGCCGAAGGTCTTGCCCCCCCGCACGGGCTCGACACAACCGACGATGGCGTAGTCATAAGCATCTTCTTTTCGATAATCCCGCTTTGTGAGCGTTCGAATCACTTCGACATCGTTGTGCAGACAGGGGGTGGCGCCGGTGGTCACGTTCACCCCGCAGAGGCGCTCGAGATAGTCTCGCGAGTTGACCTCCGGATGGTAGCGGGCGTTAACATTGGGATCCCGAATCCTGAGCAGTTCGGTGGCCCGCAACATGACGTAGGTCAAATCGTTGACCGCATCCCGGCCCGCCGGATCCACCCCGCCGACGGTAACAGCCTGGTTGGAGCCGCTGCCGCCGAACAGCTCTTCGGCCGTCTCCGGGCTCATCGGCACGTGATCGACCAACTTGAGAAAAAAACAGCCCACCAGCTCCACCGCGCGCTCCGGCGTGAGCAGTCCCTGCTCGATGTCCTGCTTGTAGAGGGGGTAGAGCATTTGATCGAGCCGCCCGAGGCTGAGGGCGATATTATTGTTCTCTTGGTGCAGGGACACATGACAGAGCCAAA
Source organism: Myxococcota bacterium (assembly GCA_028278265.1). Taxonomy (GTDB): domain Bacteria; phylum Myxococcota_A; class Polyangia; order JAAYKL01; family JAAYKL01; genus JANQET01. The sequence goes on along the minus strand of JANQET010000147.1, from coordinate 15,749 downwards.
TCGCCTGCAGCGCTTCGTAAAATCCCTGGGGCCGTTCCCGGGGCACCCGTGCACAAATTCGCGCGAGCTCGTCGAGCTCCTTTTTCCGCTGGGGATCCCCTTCCTGCGCTGCCAGCTTGCCGGCGTGTCGGCTGAGGTTTTCTCCATAGGCGAGTACCCCTTCGAGGGCCAGCACGACCGCTTTGTAGAACACCTTGGGCGCATCGTAGACCGGACCGGTTCCCCGCTCGGTCAGCTGCTCCCGGGCCTGGTCGATCAATGCGCCGAGTCCCTGCTCCACCACCCGCTCGTATCCCGGGATGGTGTGGGAGATCACATGGGCCTTGGTGGCCAAAAAGAAGAACAACCGCTCGGTCATTCGCTGCCCCAAGGGAAAGTCGAACTCCTTCCGGCAAACCTCCTGCACGGTGCGCTCCATCCAATGGGGAAAGACCTCCACGTCCAACACGTCGATCTCCTCGCGGGAGATGTGGTAGGGATTCTTGGCGCGCCGGGAGAGGGTCTCGAGCTCGGGCCACAACGACTGTCCCATGAATTGGGGATAGATCACCACCCCCTTGGACTTGGTCGTGGTGGAGCCGGCAAACAGATCGTCATCCGGGATCAGCGGCGTCTTGTGCTGGAGCACGTACCTGAGCCGCTTGGCCACCCGTAACTCGACCGGTTCGGCCTCGTCTTCCAGCTGCCGTAGGTGCTCGGTCATCAATCTGGGCAGCTCGACACACACCGCCGGGGTGGTGGAGAAATGCCGTTCTCTCAATCGGCCAAGGCGGGGAAGCGTCTCCAGGGTGACCTCGGCCAAGCCAATGTCGGGCAAAGTGATCGTCGACATGGGGCTCTCCTCACGCGTTGCTCAGGTCAAAGCCGATATCCAACCGCAGCTGATGCCAGTTGTCATCCATCAGCAAAAAGTAGCCGAACGACCGGTAGGCGTACTCCCGCGGATCAGTGGTCGGGTCGTAGGGGAGCGTAAGCGCGGTGGCGTACATCAGCTGCCCCAGGTACAACCCGTCGGCGATCTGCACCAGCTCGTCGAGACAGTAGCAATCCGGAACGATGGTCCGGAGCTTGGGCCAGCGGTAGTTGAACTGGAACACCGTCTTACCGCCCAGATCGGGATGGACCGACGGGGTCTGTTTGGCGATGAAGAAGAAGTTTTTGACGTCGTAGCCAAAGGCACGAGCCTCCTCGGCCGGAACCTCCTCCTGCCAAATATCGGCCAGTCCCATCAGCTTGCCGACAAAGCGCTCGTTGGGGGTGCGCAGGGACTGGGTGTTGGCCCCCCAAAACAGCGGTTGGTCCGCCGTCTCCCGGCCGCCGGTGATCGCCTGCCGCCGGCTTTCCCCGAGGGGCTCGAAGGTCTTGCCGGTCCAGGTGGAAAAATGGCGCCCCACGCGCATCCAGGCCAGGTTGAGGGTGTTGAGATCGAAGAACCGCCACAACCCTTCGGCGTGCCAGGTGACCAGGGCGCCGCGATACCGTCCCTCCATTTGCTCGATGCCGATGCCCCGCAAAAAGAGCTCTTTTAGCGCGCGGAACTGGGGGGCGTCGTTATTCAACCCGTCCTGCAGCTCGTCCCCGTACGATTTAAGCAGATGGAGAATCGTGGGCTGACAGCTCAGCTCGGCGTGGAGCTGGGCGTACACCTGGGGGTCGGCCCCCTTGGGCGCCCCCTCTTCTAACGTGAACGTCTTGTACTTGCCCGGTGTCACCGCCACCGGTGATTTGGCGACCACCCCCGGTGCGCGAACCGGCATCTCCAAGTGGGGAAAGAGCCGATGTGCCTCCGGGTTCCAGCCCTCGTCGAACAGCAAAAAATAGCCGAAGTGCTGGTACTGATCCTCGCTCGGCGATCGCTCGGGGTCGTAGTCGCTGAACAGCTTGGCCGTGGCAAACAGCAGCTGGCCCAGGTACAGGCCGTCGGCGATTTGCACCAGCTCATCGACCAGCCATTTGAACGGCGCCGGGTTACCCAGGGAGCGATGGCGGTAGTTGAGGGAAAACACCTCCCTACCGGTCCCGGCATAGACCGACGGCGCTTTGTAGGCGATGAAGTTGCCGCCGTTTTTCTCGTTGCCGTAAATCTCCCGCTCGACTCGGCCGGTCGGTGCCAGATCCAGCCAGGCGGTCAGTAGGTAGAACGACGCGAGATTGAGCGGTCGGAAATCGAGGCGATTGAAATGGTTGATCCCGGCAAAGCCGGGCACCTGGTCGTCGAGCGTCCCACCGGTCAACTCTCCCTGCTTGGACGGATCGAGGGGGGAGAAACTCTTGCCCACCCAGGGGCAGACATCGGCTACGGCTACGCCGAACAAGAAGCCCAGCACATTGCCGAACTCGGCGGTGATACCGCTCTGATCTCCGCTGCGAATGCCCAAGGTGATGCCGTAGAAATGGCCCTCCACCTGCTCGGGGGTGCGACCGGCGGCAAAGAGCCGGGCCAGCCCGTCAAACGGCGCGGCCCGGTTGTCGACCGATCCCCTGAGCGCGTCCCGGTAACCGGCGAGCATCTCCAACACCGAGGCGTGGGCGGCCAGCTCTTCATTAAACTGTTCAGCCCGACCCGCATCGATCCCCTGGCGCAGGGTCAGGGTGGTGAACCGAGCGCGCTCCTGCGGGTCCATCGCAGCGAGCCAGTCGGCGGGTCGGCGTTCGGCCAGACCGGCCTCCACCAGCGTGGCATGACCGATAAACAGTTCGAGCTCTCCCCCGTCACATCGATCAGCCCGCAGATCATCCTTATTGGTGCCCAGTACCACCTCCTCTCGGCTCTTCACGACGAAATAGATCTCCGGGTGGGCGTCGAAAAAATCCGCATCCCCAAACCGTTCGTCGTCAAAGCAAAAGCCCCCGTCTACAGCGCTGGTCGTCGTCCCGAGAGCATCGTCGAACAACAGATCCCGATCCCACGCTTCGACCAGGACGCCGCTCACCGGCTGACCGGTGTCCAGATCCCGTACTTTTCCCTGGATTTGAGGCACAGCGAACCCTCCCTTGTCAGTCGTTGATTGATGGATGAATCCCTTTATTTTTATCACTTTTTTCGGGTGTCCACCACTGTTTGGTATCGGCACCAGCCGACTGCCGCAATTACCGTGACGTCAACAATTTATCTCAACGCCATAACTTCCCGTAGGGTATTGAAAAAAAATTGTGTATAATTAATTCTGTATCCGTATTTATGCGCATTTTACCGGTGAGAGCTTCTAGCATATGCATAAACGAATCACGATTGGCTTTTTCATTCCCCAGTTGGACGACCACTACCAGGAGAGTATTTGGCCCGGTGTGTCCGACTACTGCACCCGGCATGACCTCAACCTACTGATCTTCTGCGGCAAAATGCTCAACCTCCCCGGCGAGTTCACCTACCAGCACCAGGTGATCTACGCGCTGGCCAATCGCCGCAACCTAGACGGACTGGTGATCTGCAATCCCAACATGATCAGCTTGATGAACGAGCAGGTTCCAGCAGGGTTTGCAGACCAACTCAACGGTGTCCCCACCGTCACCATCGCCACCCCGCTCAAGGACTGCCCCGCCGTACTGATCGACGGCAAACAGGCATTGAAAGACGCCGTCAATCACCTGATTCAAGATCACCGCTTGAGCAAAATCGCGTTCATCACCGGTCCCCAACGCAACCCCGAGGCGCAGGAACGGCTCGCCGCCTACCAGGAGGCGCTCGAAGAAAACGGCATCGAAATCGACGAGGGTTTAATTATTCAGGGCAATTTTCTTTTCGATTCGGGGCAGTCGGCAGTGACGACTCTATTCGACAAACGGGGATTCGCGCCCCAGGCCATTGTGGCGGCCAATGACGAAATGGGGCTCGGCGCACTCAAGGAGCTCCAGCGGCGCGGGGTGAAAGTGCCCGATGACGTGGCCATCGTCGGTTATGACAACATCGCCGAAGGGCTCTACTGCGATCCCCCCTTGTCCACGGTGGCCCAACCCCTGTATGCCCAAGCACAAATGGCAACCCAGCTGCTGCACAAACGGATCATCGGGGAGCCGATCGAGGATAGAACTGTCCTGAAAGCGGATCTGAAAATCCGCGAATCGTGCGGGTGCTTCTCCCAATCGATTCAAAAGCTGAACGAGCTGAAAGAGGTCGCTGACATCAGCGATGGCGACGAGCTCGACGTGTTGAAGCGGGCCTTTGAGTTTTCTCGCCTGCCCCCCGTCGAGATCGATCAATTGGGAAGGGAATTTCTCGATCGAATCCACTCTTTTTTGGACGACCACGATTCTGACGAAGGATTTTTGCGCTTTTTCAAAGCTGTGCTGACCAGTCACCCCACCGGCCCTTCGGAGATCAGAAACTGGCACAATGTGCTGACCTGTCTGGCATCCCTGCGACTCGCTGAAGCGGAGCAGCGGGGCAAGCGACTCGCCTACACCGTGTTGTTCGAAAAGGCGCGAATCCTCGTCGGCGAACGGGAAAAGTCGTTCGAGGGGAGTCGGTTGGTAATGCACGTGCAGAAGACGACCACACTGGCCGACGTAAGTCAGAGCCTGTTGAGCAATTTCAACGAGGCCTCCCTGAGCAGATTGATCACCAGCTCATTGCCCAAACTGAACATCGAATCGTGCTACATCGTGCTGTACAAATCCACCATCGACCATTTTCCCCGGTCCACCTGGACCGTGCCCCAGACCGCTCGGTTGTGGCTGGGCTACACGGATTACGGGAAGCAGCTGATATACGGCGATCAGCGCACCTTTCCCACCGCAGAGCTGTTGCCCGCCAAGCACCTGCACGCCGCCAAGGCCCGCCAACTGGTGATCGAGCCGCTTTTCTACGGGGAGGAGCAGCTGGGGTATCTCGCGATGACCGTGTTGTTTGAAAACACCAAGTTCTATGGTCACCTCTCCGCGCAAATCGCCAGTGCGTTGAAGGCCGCCCAGGTGATGCAGGAACGAACCCTCGCCGAAAACAAGCTCACCGCCGCGATGGACGAGTTGAGGTCGCTCAATCGCACCCTGGAAAACCTCTCCGAAAAAGACGAGCTGACCGGACGCTACAACCGTCGAGGGTTTCAGGCCCGGGCCACCGCGTACATCAAGCAGGCGCGGGATCAGGGGGAGAAGTTTCTGTTGTTCTTCGTCGATCTGGACGGGCTCAAATTGATCAACGACAATCACGGCCACGACGAAGGGGACATTGCGATCGTGGAGACGGCCAGAATCCTGGGTGAAATCTTCCGCGATACGGACATCATCGCCCGCTTGGGCGGCGATGAATTCGTCATCCTGGCGATAAACTGCTCGAACGCCTCGATCCCGGTGATTGAACGGCGGTACCGAAAGTGCACTGAAACCCTCAACCGCACCCTGGGCAAGCCCTACACCATCGATTTGAGCATGGGGTACGCCGAATACGACGGGGTGGAAAAAATCACCCTGGAGCAGCTGATGACCCGGGCCGACAATGATCTGTATCGGGTCAAGAAAGCCAAAAAGGCCGCCAAATCTTCCCAATGAGACGGATGTGTTAATTCTTGGATGAAATCCAGGGAAATTCCATCTCGATGATGGCTTGTGCCAAATCCTGGGGATCGACCATCGAAGCGTCGTCAATGTCGCCGGAGCCATCGCTGGCAGGTTTGGTGGGTGACGCCTGTCGGGTGTCGATCGGTAGCCGATTGTCCGCTGGCGGGACGTTTTTTTTGCTCGGTTTGAATGTCGCCGTCACAGCCATTCTCCTCGCTTTTTCAACTGTACTATACGATATTTTGCCCTTTTTTACTAATCGAATTGGCGCCTCGTGGCAACGGGGGAATCCCCGAACCGTCGGTGGGGACTGAAAAAGGGTGCGGATTTGGTCTCAAGAATGGCCCGGCCCACCCGAATAATATCAATAAGGAGGCGCGATAGACCCACGATGATCGGTGCCATCAGTGCCATGCAAAACGCCGCGGTTCGACAGGCCATCGAGGTGGCCGTGATGCGACAAGGTCTCGATGTACAAGAAGCTCAAGGAGAAGCCGCCGTGCAGCTGATCGAGGAGGCAGGGCAAGTGACCCAAGCCGCTTCAGCGGCTCTGGCCTCGGACACCGGTCAGCTGATTGATGTCTATCTCTGAGCACTCCTGTAACCCATAACTCAAACCCCCCGGAGAAGACGCCGATGTCCGAATCCTGCGCCCGACCTGTGTCCCCCACCACCGACAGCCCGCTGGCCGACCGATCGATCGGCCGCCGCATCTACCTGGACGCGGCGATCGATGCCCAGCTGGAAAACCAATTCTACACCGGCTTTTCAGGCAATATTCGCGATGGGGGTATTTTCGTTTCGACGTTTGACATCCAACCGTTGAACACACCGGTGACCGTGCGAATTCAGCTGGCCGGCGAACAGACCATCACGGTGGACGGCCTGGTCCAGTGGCATCGGGAATACCGCGCCGGCACCTGTGAGACCACCCCGGGCATGGGCATCCGCTTCATCGACCTGGACCGGTCGACCGCCGCGCTCATCGAGGCGGTGCTGGAACAGTACCCGGCCTATTTTTACGACGATTCGGACGAACCGGTCGTCAGGGATAGTCAGATCGCAGAGGGGGAGCCGGCCGTCGGGAGAGAATCACCCCCCTTGACCGAATCCGTTTCACTGCCGACGGCGCACTGCTTCGAGATGCCGGAGCCCGCACCGTTCGACCCCTTGGCCGACTTGCTGTCCGAACGGCGGTTCTTCGAGGGCATGGCCCGAGATGTCGCCGCGCTGACCCAACGACCCGTGCTCTTTTCGACAAAACCGGCGGCACCGATCGATCGGCCCACAGAGGGGATCGATTGGTCCGGTGCCGAGCCGATCCTGGCCCAGGTGGTGCCGAACATCTCCGCCAATCCGCAGTTTCCCGGGGGATTTTCCGCTGATGACACGGGCCGCCGGCTCTTTGTCGCCACCGATGTCCCCCGCCGGGTGGGCACCCGGTTGCTAATCCTACTGCACACCGCCGGGTCCCGTCCCCTGTCCCTGCGCGGCGAGGTCACCTGGGTCCGCCGGCCCAATCGGCTGGTGCAATCCCTGGCCCGGCCCGGCATGGGCATCCGCATAGAAGGCCTGACTGCGGCAGAGGCCCGACTGTTCGCCGATTGCCTCCCACTGGGCCACGCCTTTGTGATGGGTGAAGAGCTGTAGCGCCGGCGCCGACAGAACACCTCACCTTCCCGAGCAGATCAATCCCAACAAAATCGAGTTGTACTTATCAGGAGCCGGCGAGGCGCGAGAGAGCAGCACGATCGGCAGGGTTCCGCCCACCACGCATCCGCCGGCGCGAATGCCGCCGGCAAAATACATCATCGCCTTGCTCATCAGGTTGCCGGCCACCACATCCGGGCTGTGCAAAATATCCGCCCGTCCGGCCACCAGACCGCCGAGGCCCTTGATCTCCGCCGCTTCCTCATCGACCGCCGAGAAGAAATCGAACGGCCCATCGATCTGCCCGTACCCGTGCAATGGTCCGCCGGGACGGGCCATCTCCTTGAGCTTCACCGCGTCGAGGGAACAGGGGATTTTATCGTCTATCTCCTCACTGGAGGACATCAGGGCCACCCTCGGCTCGGCCACCCCGATCGCCCGCATCGCCTCGACCGCATTTTGGATGATCTGGACCCGCTGCTCGAGCGTCGGATAGGGCACAATACCGCAATCGCTGGCCAGCACCAGCCGGCCCAGGCGGGGGTGTTCGTGGACCGCGATGTGGCTGAGCAGCCGTCCCTCGGTGCGCAGTCCGTGATTGAGGATAACGTGCATCAGCGCCGGGGTGGAGAGGGTTCCCTTCATCAAGGCACCGACCCGCCCGCGCTCGACCCACTGCACCGCGGCCAGCGCCGTTTCCCGCTCGGAGGTCGTGTGCTGCACCGTGTAGGGCTCGAGGTCGATCCCCTCGGCACCGGCAATGCGCTCGATTGCCGGCCGATCGCCGATCAGAATAGGCTCGGCGATCCCGTCCTCGCAAGCCTGGTGGACCGCCATCAACACGTTGCGCTCATGTGCCCCGGCGACGACCAGTTTTTGGGGTCCGGTCCGCCGCGCCCGCTCGATCAATTGATCAAATCCCACCGCTGTTTCAGCCATTTTCTCCCGTCCATCGCAGCCCGGTCAAAAAAAAGTGAATGCGCCTCCGTAATTGGTGTAAGCTGACCGAGGCCAAAGGCAATACCGAACATGCGCATCCCCTCGACCCAATCAACAACCCATGGTGTGAGATGTCAAAGATTTTCAACGATATTGTTCGACGACTGGATAAAAACGAGCCGTTCGTCCTAGCGACGGTGGTTCGCACGATGGGGTCCGCCCCCGTCCGGGTGGGGGCCCGCATGGTGGTCACGCCCGAGGGATTGCAGGGCACAGTGGGCGGTGGCGCCCTCGAGTTGGAGGTGGAACGTCGGGCCAAGGCAATGCTGACGGGCCAACAACCCGGCCAGTTGGTCACCCTGGACCTCACCGCGCTCAAGATGGGTTGCGGCGGCGAAGTGACCCTCTTCCTCGAGCCGTTCAACGCCACCCGGCTCCTGTGGATTTTCGGCGGCGGTCACATCGCCTCGGCCCTGGTGCCGCTGGCCGCCCAGGTGGGGTTTCACGTAACCGTAGTGGACAACCGAGCAGAGTTCGCCGACCGGGATCGCTTTCCCGCAGCAGCGGAGGTGATACACAGTCCGTACGACGAGGCCGCACAAACGGTCGCCGACGACGCGTACGCGGTGGTCATCACCCACGCCCACACCCACGACGGGGAGATCCTCGAGGTGCTGACGAGCCGAACACCGCCGCTGCCCTACATCGGGATGATCGGATCTAAAAGAAAGGTCGCCACCATCGTCGACCAACTCACCGCCGCGGGGACGCCCCCCGGTCCGAATCTCTACGCGCCGATTGGTCTCGATATCGGGGGCAACAGCCCCCACCAGATCGCTCTCGCGATCGCGGCCGAGCTGGTCGCTGTAAACCACGACAAAACGACCCTTGCCCATTGCCGAACTGAGCCCACATAACAGCAGTGTAAGGAGACGATGCCATGGGGAAACCAACGCTCGTCGAGGCGTTAACCGAGATCATCGAACCCGCCCGCGTATTTGCCACTGAGCCGGATCGCATCGGCTATTCCCGCGACATGTCGGTGCACTGCGCGGTGCCCGACGCGGTGGTGCTGCCCCGCACGACCCAGGAGATTCAGGCGCTGATGCGACTGGCCCAGCGGGACCGGGTGCCGATCACCCCAAGGGGGGCGGGCACCAGCGTGACCGGGGCGATTCTGCCGGTTCGCGGAGGCGTCGTGATCGATTTATCGCTGATGAATCGCATCAAATCCGTGGACCTGGAAAACCACTGCACCGTGGTCGAAACCGGGGTGATCTGCGGGGCGCTCAACCGGACACTGGCCCCATCCCATTTTTTCCCGCCCGATCCGGGGAGCTCGCCGGTGGCCACGATCGGTGGGATGATCTCCACCAATGCGTCCGGACTGCGAGCGGTCAAGTACGGCACCACGCGGGACTACGTCATGGCCCTCGAGGTGGTGTTGCCCGACGGGGAGCTGATCAGGGCCGGACACGCGGTACCCAAGACGTCGATGGGGTATGACTTGGTGCACCTGTTCACCTCGGCCGAGGGAACCCTGGGGGTGATCACCGAGGCCACCCTGCGCATCAGGCCCGCTCCGGACAAGGTCGCCTTCTGCCTGGCGGGTTTTCCGACGATTGATGCGGCGGGCACGGCAGCAGCCCGGATGTTGGCCGGCGGCATACCGCTGAGCGCCTGCGAGATCATGGATCGGGTCTCCCTCGACGTGGTCGGCGAAAAGATGGGTCAATCGTTCAGCGGGATCAACGGCGTCCTGATCATCGAGGTGGACGGTCATCCCGCTGCGGTGGACGACTACCTGGTTCAAATCCAGGAGCAATGCCGCAGCCACGGTGCCGTCGACATCCAGGCGTCAGCGGATCCGGAGCAGCGGGGTCGAATCTGGGCCGTGCGCCAAGGGCTGGTCTCGGCGCTCTCCCGCTTCAAACCGGGACATCGTCTGATTCCGATTTCCGAGGATTTCGGTATCCCGATAAGCCGCATTCCCGAGGCGATCACCCGGGCCCAGGCCATCTCCGAGAAGTACGACATCACCATCGCCACCTTTGGTCACGTGGGGGATGGGAACATGCACACCACTCTGATTCTCGATCCCCGGGACAAGCCGGGTTGGGACAAGGTGCGCGGTCTGGCCACCGAGCTCAACGAGCTGGCCCTCGAATTGGGCGGGACGATTTCTGCCGAGCACGGTATCGGCTTGGCCCGAGCGCCGTTCGCCCGGCGGGATTTGGGAGAGGCTCATGGGGTGATGAAGCGGATTAAATCCCTGTTCGACCCCCACGACATCATGAACCCGGGCAAGCTGGGCTTTGATGATGCGTCCAGCGACATCCTCGACCACTTCGCCTTCGAACAGCTGCTGGGCAAGACAGCCGACCCCTCCGAAGCGGGCAAACCGCCTTTTGGTGAGGAGTCTCTCTTGTGCGTCATGTGCGGATTTTGTCGAGCCGTGTGTCCGGCGTTTGACGCTACCAAGGCCGAGGGGGACAACGCCCGGGGCCTGATTCAGCTGGCCAGCGCCGTCGGCTTGGGACTGAGTCAGCCCAGCGTGGAAATTGCCGATCAATTCTATCTCTGTACGGGGTGTGACGCCTGCCTGGCCAAGTGCCCCTGCGGCATCGACACCACAAAAATCGTCAACGCGGCCCGGCGCCACTGCGTCGCAGCGGGGTTTGCGCCGGCGGCAGCGGTCGAGACCGCCGCCCGCGTTCAACAAACGGGAAATATTTTCGGTAACACCAAAGCTCAGTTGCCCGCCCTCAAAGCAGCACAGGAGCTGGTGACGGCCAAACCCGGGAAACCGAGGGCAACGCTCTTTCTCGGTTGCCACGGGGCCGCCGAGCTGGACGGTCCCACCTCGATTGTGTTGAAGCTCCTGGCAACCGCCGACGTGGACCTGACCGTCTTCGGCGCCGATCAACCCGATACCAAAGCCGACATCTGCTGCGGCCATCCGCTGACCTACGGCGCGCCTCAAGCAACACTGAACACCCTGATCGAACGCAACGCCGAGCGGTTCGAACAAGCCGAGCCCGACACCGTGATCACCCTCTGTTCGGTCTGCTACAAAACCCTCGATGAAATGCACGGCGAGCGATTTGCCGAGCGAGGCATCGAGCTGGTCACCGCCTACCAATATCTCGCTCGAACCCTGGAACACAATCACAACGCACTCGGCGCCATCGCACCCCAAAAAGTGATTTATCACGATCCCTGCAGCCTGGGCCGACACACCGGGGACTACGACATCCCCCGAAAATTGCTCACCGCCATACCGGGGCTGGAGCTGCTCGAGTTCGCCGACAATCGGGAAAACGCAATCTGTTGCGGAGGAGGCAACGGCGTCCCCCAAGGTGCCCCCAACGCCGCCCGGCAGATGGCCCGCCGGCGCCTCACCCAGGCCCTAGACACCGGAGCCGATCTACTGGCCACCGCCTGCCCGGTCTGCCGCCAACAATTCACCGATGCCCAGGCCACCGCTCCCGACAACCGGCAAATGGAAATAGTCGACGTCATCGAACTGGTGGGCCGAGCAATGGGGGATTAGCTCAACCCGTTACTCAGTTACTCAGCCCATTCGTCGAAGGGGGTCCATTGGGGATTTTTCTCGAGTACGTCTAAGTTCTCTTTGGCCGCTCGGTGATCCGGATCCAGCTCCAGGGCTTTTTGAAAGCATTGGATGGCCCGCTGGTAGTGGCGCTCGGCTGAGAGCACCAGGCCGAGCTGGTTGTATGCGTTGGCGCTTTTGGGTGCCATGTCGACTGCCCGCCGCAGGATCATCTCGGCGTCCACCAGGCGGTCCTGGCGGAAGAGGATGTATCCCAAATTGATCAGGTAGTTCTCGGAGTAGGGCGAGAACTTCACCGCCAGTCGCGCTTCGTATTCCGCTCCGCTCAGATCGTTTTCCACCACCAGCAGCACTGCCAGGTTGTTGTGAATCGCCGAGTCCTCCGGCGCAAGGGTCAGGGCCCGTCGATAGGCGGCCACTGCGGCGGTGGTTCTGCCGGCAATTTGGTAGGTCTGGGCCAGGTTTGCCGCGATATCCACGTCGCTCGGGGCCAGGGCGGCGGCCTTTTCGGCATAACCGACGGCCTCTCTGACCCGGCGACACTGCAGCAGCGCTGTGGCCAGATCCCCGGTGATGTGCGGATCCTCCGGTGCCTTGCGATGCGCTGCCGCCAGTAGTGCCACAGCGGTCGACGCGTCTTTTTGCATAATCTGCTGCTGCCCCAACTCGTGAAGCTGCGGCGCGTCCGTCCCCGGGGCAACCCCTTGGGGCAGAGGAGCATCGAGGCGACAACTGTCGGCCGCTGCACCGTCAGCCTGATCTCGCGATCTCGCATCGGCGCCGTCGTCCATCATCGTCGGTCGTTCGGGTTCCTGCATTTCCCCATGGGCAGACCGGTTCCCCTGGGTCGCCGGCCCACAGGCGACCAGCCACGCGAGAACAAACCAACCGATGCGGCTCAGTTGCGCGCCTAGCGAGCTCATTGGGGCGCCGCGGCGGGCTCGGTCGCCGTTGCGCCTTCGGGTTGCGCCGGCGTCTCTCTTTTCTCACCCCGCAATACATCGCGAACCGGGTTCTCCATCCCCCCGAGTAGCTCGCGCAACACCGGCGGAATGCGCAGGGGGCGCTCGGCGGGATAGTCGTCCGCCTCGAGATACTCCGCTGCCTGGGCAATCGCCGCCATGGCGTGGTAGCTGTAGTCATTGCGCAATCTCAGGTGTCCGAGGGTGTACCGGTACCCGCCCATCGCCTCGTCGGCGAGCGGCAGGAAGAAGGTCGACCCGTAGCTGTCGAACTGCAGCTGCAAGCAGAACCGCATCCCGTGCACCACCACTTGGCGCCGCTTCTCCAACCGCCGTTCGAACGACGCATCCCGGTGCTCCAGACCCTCGCCGACCCGTTTGATCAGATCGTAGGCCGCGGCCGCACCCTCGGTATACTGACACGAGTTGATCGCCGGCAGCTCCCGGTGCACCTTGAACGAAGCACCGACATAGTCCGGGTATTGGGAGCGGTTGAGGAACCAGAAGAACTCGTCGTCAATCCAGTCCTGTTGCTCAAAAGCGAGATCGGCGTAGCGCTGCTCACCGGTCATCTTGTGCAGGTCGTTGAGCGCCGTGACCAGCCAGGGGACAATGCCGATCAAGTCGACCCGATGCTTCTCATCATAAATCCCTTCCTTGGTCCGCTCGGAGAGCAGCTTGCGCCAGGCGGTCATATAGAAGGGCAGCGCCCGGTCGATCGATTCTTTGTATTTCTCATCCTTGTAGTGGCTGTACATCCGGGCCAGGGCGAAAATGAACTCCCCCGGAGCGATGGTGCTCTCTGCCCCGTAGTAGGGGTGATCCTCGGGCACGTCGTACTGTCTGAAGTGGCCGTTCTTGTCCTGGTTGTAAATCAGCGCCTCTCCCAGACAGCGCAGCACCTTGTCGTACTCTGAAATATCCGCCACATCCCCCAATTTGAGAATCGAGAGAATGGTCACCGCCACCGTGCCCAATTTGGCGTTGTAGTACCGCGCCGGCATGTCCCGGTGGCAGATCACGCAGCGATCCCCCTGGTGCCGCAAGAAGCTCAGCGTAAAGGCGATGCCCTTTTTCGCACTTTCGACCAACTTGGGATTCGCTTTGAGCTTGTTGACCATCAAAAGGGTGTAGGGGTTCAGCGCGTGCCGGACGATATTGCTCCCCGGTGTCCAACGGCGCCCCGGCTTGTTGGTCGGGGTGTATTTGTAGGCGTACGAACCGTCGTCGGCCTGGTTGACCATCAGCCATTGGGCACCGAGCTCCAGCGAGCGGATCAGCGACGCGCGGCTCACATCCCAAATCGTTTTCAACGGTATCCCACGATAGAGCTCGACGATATCGCCGCCGCCGGGGGTTTCGATCCAATGTAGGGTGCGAAAGCGGCCAAAGCGAAATTCCTTGTCCCGCTTCCACGGGGTTTCGTAGAGCACTTTCTTCTTGATCTTTTTGATCTTCTTTTTCTTGGGATCGCGCAGGAACTGATTGAGGCCGCTCTTGAGCAGCATCCGTTCGAGAAAAGTGATTTCGCTCTTGGTCTCCATGTGCACCGCATAGCTCGGCTCCAGGTAGTACATCGTCTTGTTGCCGCGCAGGGTCAGTCCTTCGAGTCCCATCTCGAGATACCACACGAGGAGCGCCGGGGTGCGATCGGTCAGCGCGCACATATCGTAGAGCACGTCCACCTCGATCTCCATGTTGGCCACCATCCGGGGCAGATCCGCGGCGATGTCCACACCGTAGGTAGACGCCGCTTTCTTGCGGATATCGCCCCAGGAATCCCGAATCTTTTTGGTCGCTTTGTCGATGGCATCGATGAAGGTCGCGCCGTGGGCCATCTTCTTGGTCACCTTGCGCCCCTTGAGCTTGGGCTCGTTGCGCCAGCGCAGGGAGACGATCACGCGGAACTCATTGGCCCCCACCGCATCAGAGGACAACCGCATATCGAACTCCTCCGGTTTTTCTCCGAGCAGTTGGGAGCGGATGCGGGCGGTGATCCGGCGCTTCAAGTGCTTGGGAATCTCGAATGGGGGAGCGACGCGAAACAGGGCGTACCCCGAACCCAACACCACGGGGTGAAACCAGGCCAGGCTGACCGCATCCCGCAGCCGGATGAGCACGGTGGACATCTTCTCCTCGATCCACGGCTTGACCCCCGGCGCGACCCGGTCCATCAGCACGAAATCAATTTTATTCTCGAGCAGCTGCTTGGCCACCGGCTCGTCGTCGTCCCCGGTAAACTTGGCCGGGTCGAGCTTTACCAGGTGAGGGCCGAGCTCACCGAACCGCACCTTGGGATCCCGGATCCCCAGATAGCCGACCTTGCCCGGGGCACGGGCCAACGCCTTTTTTATCTCGACCATCAACTTGGGATCGTTGCGATCGTGAATCGGGATCCGGGCCAGAATATCCGTGCTCGACGGCATCGCATACGGCGACTCCTTGAACGGCGCGGTCGGATCGGGGCCTTCGTAATTGGGATCGGTACCGGGCAGGGGGGGCGGCTCCCAACTCGGTGGAATCGGTTTCTTCGGGGGCTTGGAGGTCCAATAGTAGCTCTTGCCGTTGCCACAGATTTCCCCCGGATCCGCATCGAAATCCGGTTTGACCGGCAGGGAGCCGGCATTGTCTTTGTAGTGGCCCTCCAGCTCAGCCGCCGGCGGTTTCTTCCGACCCAGGATGCCCCCTGGACGGGTTACCTCGTCGAACATCCGCCGGCCCTCTTCATCGCCGATGAACCACATTTTGATTACGATGAAAGCGAGCACGACGGTAATGATGGTCAGAACGAGGTTCCACTTATTGCTGAAGAACGATGCCTTGCTCTTCCCTGAATCTTTATTGGCCATTCGCAGTGTTCCTTTTTTGTGGGTTCCCAGAGCATGCCCAGGGTACTGCGACACCGTCGCGGGTACAATCCCCAAAAATAAACAGACATCCATCTCGATTGCCGGGAGACTGGAATTGGGGATTGCCTTCGAGCCCGGTTTTGGGACAAAATACGGCCATGCGAAAAAGACTATTTACCATCGGATGGATTGTACTCGTGCTCCTCGCCGGATGCGCCGGCGGTCCGAGACAAGCCCGGGAGCCCAAGAACAAGAAGAATTGCCGTATGGAGATGAAGG
>JANQET010000132.1 GCA_028278265.1 Myxococcota bacterium | reverse complement strand
TTTTTGAGAGTGGAGGCGCAATTCTAACAAAGAGCGAGAAGCCTGAATACCAGGGGTATTTGGGCGCCGAGCGATGCCGGTAGAATTGATGGATCCGCTCTCAAAACAGGTAGTTATTTTTTGGCGAGTCCTAAACCTAAATACGGGAGCGAAAATTTGAAATGATGAAAACAATTTTGGAAAAGAACGTTATTCCCGATTCACTGATGCGACTGGCCTTTAAACGCGTTTACAAAAAGCGGATCAAAGACACGCCTCAGTGTATTATGCAAAAGCAGCGCGATCTATCGGCATTTATCGAGAATCTCAAGCAACAACCCATCGCCATTCACACCGATGACGCCAATGAGCAACACTACGAGCTACCGGCGGCGTTCTTCTCCACCGTGCTGGGTCAACGGCTCAAGTACAGCCAGGGCTTCTTTGAGGACTCGGTCCACTGGTCCGACGCCGCAGCCCACCTGGATCAAGCCGAGGAGAAGATGCTCGCCCTGACCTGTGAAAACGCCCAATTGGAGGAGGGACAACGGGTGTTGGAGCTGGGCTGCGGCTGGGGCTCCTTGTGTCTCTACATCGCAGAAAAGTATCCATCGATCGAAATCACAGCGATGTCCAACTCAAAAATTCAGCGGGAGTTCATCACCGCTCGAGCCGCACAAAAGGGATTCAAAAACATCGAGGTGCTCACCGAGGACATCAACCACTTCGAAACCGAGCAGCAGTACGACCGCATCGTCAGTGTGGGAATGTTCGAGCACTTGCGAAACTACGAAAAACTGTTGGCCAAACTGTCCCGGTTCATCAACCCGTCCGGCAAGATGCTGGTGGACATCTTCACCCGGCTCGATTCACCTTACCTGTTTGAGTTCGACGACAAAGAGGATTGGAGGAGCTTTATGGCGAAAAAGTTCTTCTCCGGCGGCATGATGCCCAGTGCTGACCTGCTGTTCTATTTCAACACCGATTTTCAAATCGAAAAACATTGGCGGTTCAGCGGCACCCACTACCAGAAAAGCCTGGAGGCCTGGCTGGCCAGGATGGACGCGGCCAAGCCGAAAATTATGGACATCTTTTCACAGGTCTACGGTGATCAGGCCAAACAATGGTGGTCCTACTGGCGTCTGTACTTCATGGGCTGTGCCGCCTGTTTCGGTGCTCAGGGGGGACAGCAGTGGTTCTCGAGCCAGTATCTGTTTACCCACAAATAAGTAAGGATCCGCAATGACAAACAGCATCACCAAGCCCCAGGGGGTGGTGGTATTTGATTTGGACGGCACCCTCTCCGATACATCGGGGGACATCGTCTTCAGCTCCAACGCGATGCGCCGGCGCGCCGGGTTGGCGCCCCTTTCCCACGACGAGGTGATGGCCTCGGTCGGTCACGGTTCCCCCTACTTGCTGCAGCAAATCCTGCAGCTGGACCCGGACGATCCCTCATTGTCGACTCTCGTCCCCGAATTTCAACAACACTATCTTCAACATCAAGGCCAGCGCTCTGCGCTCTATCCGGGAATCAAACAAGCGGTGGCGACCCTTTCTACCCGATATCACTTGTACATCCTCTCCAACAAGCTTCACGCACCGGTTCTACGGGAAGCCGAGGATCAGGGCATTGCCCCCTATTTTCAACACATCTGGGGAGCCGGGGATTTCGCTGCGCTCAAGCCCGATCCGACAGGGATTCTCACCGCCCTGAAACTGTCGAACATCCTGGCGAACTGTGCGGTGATGATCGGCGATTCGGTGGTTGATATTCAGGCCGGCCAGCGAGCCGGGGTGAAAACATGTTTTGCCGACTGGGGTTTTGCCCCCCTGCCGCCGAACGCGCCCCAACCGTCGGTTCGTCTGAGCGACCCGCAACGACTGGTCGTGACGATCGACCGAATGCTCGCCCCCTGAACCCACTCACAAAATTCATTATTCCACCCCGCCGATCATGGTATTGTGAGCATTAATACGGAGGAAAAACCAAGTGCGCCCAGTGACGTTTACATTAATTATCATTTTGAATTTATTAACTATTTTTGCATGCAGCGCTGACGGTAGCTCAAACAGCACCCCTGACAGCGGTTCAGCCGGGGACGCCGATTCAGATAGTGATGGGGACGCCGACGGGGATGGGGACGCAGATGCGGATTCCGATGGAGATTCAGACACGGACAGTGACACCGATAGCGATGGGGACGGGGATGGGGACGCAGACGCAGATTCCGATGCCGATACAGATGCGGACACGGATGGAGACGCCGATACGGACTCGGACGCGGATGGGGATACCGATACGGGCACACCTCCCGAACCGTGGATCTTTGTCAGTATCCCCGATTTTCTCAACCAGGACATCGGCGACATCAGCGGCCTGAGCACGTACGACGGTGGTGCCAACAGCATCAATCAACGGCACCGGGATGCGATTAACTTCGTGATGGACGCGGTGGCTGCCGAGAAGCCCGATTTTGTGCTGGTCGCCGGTGATCTGGTCAACGGGCACTGGCACCAGGATGCGGCGGGCCGCCAAATCTTCGGACCGGTAGACACCATGGACAACAAAGCCAAGGCAATCAATACGGCAGCAGACCTGTACTACACCCAGTGGAAGAAATGGTTCACCGATCGGGATCTGGTCTACCACGCTGCCCTGGGGGATCACGAAATCGGCGACAACCCGTGGAACGGGGGATCGGATAAAGCGAAACTGGTGCCGGTTTGGAAAGAGGCCTTTGCCCGGCACCACACCCGTGACGGCGCGGGCAATCCCCGCTATGCCGAGCGTCCGGTGGGCTCGAAGTACGAAGACACCGCGTATGCCTTTGTTCATTCGAACTGCCTGTTCGTCTCAGTGGATGTCTACCGCCAA
>JANQET010000131.1 GCA_028278265.1 Myxococcota bacterium | reverse complement strand
TGGGCATGGTCCTGGCCGAGCTCAAGCACGCGATTAAACACCTCTCCTCCTGGGCCAAGCCGACCAAGGTGGGGACGGTCTTGGCCACCTTTCCGGCTTCGGGTCGAATCCATTCCGAGCCCTACGGGGTGTGCCTGATCCTCTCCCCGTGGAACTTCCCCTTTCAGTTGGCCATCGCACCGCTGATCGCAGCGATCGCGGCGGGCAACTGCTGTGTGATCAAGCCCTCGGAGTTTTCCTCTCACACCACATCGGCGATTGTGAAATTGATCGCCGAGACATTTGAGCCCCGATTCGTCACCGCGGTCACCGGCGAAGCCGACGTGGGACGGGCCTTGACCGAACAGCCATTTGATTTGATCTATTTCTGCGGCGCCCCGGCGATCGGCAAGCTGGTGATGCAGGCCGCGGCAAAACGCCTCACCCCGGTTATACTGGAGCTCGGTGGTAAAAACCCCTGCATCGTTGCCGATGATGCAGACATACCCACCGCGGCCCGCCGGATCATCTGGGGCAAGCTGCTCAATACCGGACAGGCCTGTGTCTCCCCGGATTTCCTGGCGGCAGATCACCGAATCAAGGACGAGCTGCTGGGCGCACTAGTCGAGACAATCGGCCAATTCTACGGAGACGATCCGGCGACCAGTCCGGACTACCCGCGGATCATCTCCGATCGCCATTTCGATCGGTTGATGGGACTCATCGATTCCCGCACGCTGGTCTGCGGCGGTCAATCCAGCAAGTCGGATCGCTACATCGCGCCGACCATCATCGACGGGGTCAGCTGGTCCGATCCGCTGATGGAAGAGGAGATCTTCGGCCCGATCCTGCCGGTCATCACCTACCAGGACCTGCAAGAGGTGTTGACCGAGTTGCACGCCCTGCCCCGGCCCCTGGCCCTGTATGTGTTTTCGACCAGCCGGGCGGTGCAGCAGACGGTGATCAACACCCTCTCCTTTGGCGGCGGCTGTATTAACGATACGGTGCTGCACTACATCAATCCCAACCTGCCCTTTGGCGGCGTCGGACAGAGCGGCATCGGCAGTTATCACGGACGAGCCGGGTTCGATGCCTTTTCCCACCGCAAGAGCATCTTGAAAAAGGCGATAGCCTTGGACATCAAGCTTCGCTATCCCCCATTCAAAAACAAGTTGGGTCTTCTGCGCAAGCTGCTCTGACCTAATACGCTTTCGTATATGTATTAAGGAAAAGTACACCCCTCTTTGAGGACAACTCAGCTGGCAGTTATGCCAACCGAGTTGTCAGGCAGCAGAGTGAATATTCATTTATTCCAGTAATGAAATACACATGAAGCCGAAAAAGCTTTTTAATTACAAATACTTGACTTCACGAAACATCCAAACGAATATTGGCGCCCAATTTGCTTGGATCACCAGTCCGATGCGCGCCAATGCCCCACTATCGGTGAACTTATCGATCGGCAGCAGTTGCTTTGTGCCGCTGTTGGGGGTACGATGCCATGTTGAAAAATATGCAAAAAACTCGCGTGCGTAGCAGGGAGGACGTGATGAAAAAATTTGTCGTGCTGTTTTTGGGTATTTTGCTGACCGGAGTGGTGACCATCGCCGTTTCGTGCATGGACAGGGAACCGGCACCGGTGTGTCCAGTGCCGCTGGAACTCAACCGAACCAAACGACAGGTCAGCGGATTCGAGGGCGTGGACATGCTCGTCGTGGTGGACAACTCGAGCTCCATGGCAGAAGAGCAGGCGATTTTGTCCACCCAGTTCTTCACCCTGGTCAACTCCCTGGTCTTTCCTACCATCAACTGGCAGTATCCCCCGGCCCCCAGCGTGCGAATCGGTATCGTCTCCTCGGACATGGGCCAGCAGTTCAACGGCGGGGGAGACGGCGAATACGAAGACCTAGAGCTGGGCAGTTGTCACAAGCGAGGTGACAACGGCAAGTTTCAGACCTACGACAGCGGCAAACGGATCGACATTCGCGAGGGCGAAATCAAATGCAACCTGGTGGGCCAGGAGACCCAGTGCCCTGATGGCTGGGAGTGCCGCAACCAAGGCAATTGCGAAGGGACTACCCCCCACGATGACGTGGGCTGCTGCTACGACGGCAGCGGAAACAACGGTCAAAACCAGGAATGCCCCGGCCTGAACGCGATCTACGCCGAAACCCCCCTCGGTTCGGGCGCGGATCAGGAGACCAACTGGGATCTCGCCTTCCAGGCATCATGTCTGGCCGACCTGGGCATCGACGGCTGCGGGTTCGAGCAACAGCTACAGGCCGCGGCAAAAGGGCTGATCCATCCCGACAACAATCCTGATTCGGACAAGACTTTCTATCGGGACAATTTTCTTCTCGCTGTGTTGATCGTGACCGACGAGGAGGACTGCTCCATCGAAGACGGCGACCTGTTCAAGAGCGATGACCTGCTGGGCAATCACGACCCGCACCGGATGAACGTCGCCTGCGGCGGCGAAAATGCGAAGTTCCTCTACACCCCCAAGTATTTCAAGGACTGGTTTGTTAAGTACAAAAAGAACGACTTTTCGACCGTCTTTGCCGCGATTGTCGGTGTGCCGCCGAGCGTCGGGGATGACAACACCTGCGAGGGCCGGGGTCCGGAGCTCAAGGACTGCCTTGAGCGTTCTGAGATGGAAGAGGTTGAGATCACCGAAATCGATTCCAACGACAATGAGTTCATCGCCTATCGCGCGGCCTGTACCCGGGAGGACAACGGAACCCTGGTAACCAAGGCCCGCCCGGGAAAACGCTACGTCGAGCTGGCCCAGGAGTTCGGCAACTTCAGCTATGTTTCGTCGATCTGCAATGCGGACTGGAGCCCGGCGATGTCCGAAATCGCCTCGTTGATTGCCAAGCAGTTACAAGGCACCTGTTATCCCAAGTCCCTCGAATGGGATCCGGAAGAAAAACGGGCCAAGTGCGACGTGGTGGTGGAGTACATCGACCAAGAGAACTGTGCCTTCGACCTGGCCGAAGGGGATGAGTCGTACACCGCAGAGGAGGTCATCGGTGATGTCACAACCACCATCCTCTACTGCCCGCTGCCCCGCTTGCCCGCTAGTCTCGACTGCGCCCAGGCCGAGCAGGACATCGCCGATCTCGCAGACGACACCATCGGCTGGTACTACTGCGAGGACAATCGGGAGAACTTCGAGCAAGCCTGTGATCCCAACGGCGCCTGGGCCGGCATCGACGAGGATGGGGACGGCGACGTGGACTGCGACGACCAGGAGTGCTGGCGCTGCAAAGCGTGCGAAGGTATCGACGGAATCAATCCGTCACTGGCCCCGGACTGCCTGCCCTCGTGCAAGTTCAAGGTGGAGTTGACCGCCGAAGCCAAACGGGTGGCCAAAAACCACAGCATCTCGGTACAGTGCCTGCAGCAGGTCACCTTCACCGACACCAACTGCCAGGAGAACACCGAGGACGCCTGTAATGACGGCAAGGACAACGACGGCAGCGGCGTGGCGGACTGCATGTCCTCCGAAGAGTACCTGGCCGACCGCAATTGCTGCCCGATGATCGTCGACGAGGAGACCCAGAATTGCCTGATCAACTCCGCTGTGAACGACATCTGCAGTGAGGGCGCCGCATCCGACGCCTGCGCCTTGGCCGCCAAGGCGTTGAAGTGCAATCTCTAGCCCGTCTCGCTCCGATTCCCCTTTTGAAATCGCTCGCATAAAACCGCAACTATGATGCGCCCTTTTCCACCTTCGTGCGCGAGGTCATCGTGGGCCAGGACGAGGTGATTTACGGAGGGGGGTATCCACCGGACTCGGCTGAACAGTCATCGCGCCTCCGGCTCGCCTCGGCCCGATCGCCCCGAGAACCCTCGAATCGAGGGTTATCAAATCGCCGCCCATATGAAACCGGCGGATGAAGTGGGTGAGGACTACTACGATGTCATCCAAGCAGAGGGCAAGGACTGGATCGTCATCGGGGATGTCTCCGGACACGGGGTCCCGGCGGGGCTGATCATAATGATGGTGCAGACCGCCGTGCGCTTGGCAATCGACGTGCTCGGCGAGGCCTCTCCGGACAAGGTGCTGACCTATGTCAACCGGATCATTCACCAGAACATCGTGAAATTCGGCGAGAACAAATACATGACGATCACCGTCTTCGGCGCCGTCGCCGACGGGGTTTTCCAATTCTCCGGTCTTCACCAAAACGTCTTGATTTATCGCGCTCAGACCAACAGGGTCGATCAGATTGAAACCCGGGGGCATTTGGATCGGCATGGCCGAAGAAATAGGCGACGTGCTCGAGCTGGATCAGCTCGCCCTGCACCCCGGGGACGTGATGCTGGTCAACACGGACGGCATTACCGAGGCGACCGATACCCAGGGTCAAATGTATTCGGACAAAAAACTGGCCGACATCTTCGAAGGGCTGGGAACTCAACCGGTCGAGGAAATAAGGGCCGGTATCCTGGGCTCATTGGAGGGGTACACCTGCAAAGATGATGTGACCCCGCTATTGATTAAAAGAGATCTGCCCATGAAGAAAACTTTTTTGATAATAATAATATCGATTAAACGACTCTAATATAATAGCAGTTGGTGGTCGTCCCATCGACAGTGCATGCAGTCCGAACGCCGCAGGCGAGCATCGAGCGGGACGAGCGAATCGGAGTCGCAGCGACAAACAGCACAGCGTATCGTTCGATTAAACCGCGATTTACCGATTTGTAGGACTAGGCGCACATCATACCGTACGCCGCCCCACCGTTGCGGCTATTGAGATAAACGGAGGACCAAATGCTGAAACCCATTATTTTATTTTCGGGAATCATCGGCCTGGTGCTGACCGGGCTGTCGTGCATGGACCGCAAACCGGCGCCGGTCTGTCCGGTGCCGATCGAGTTGAACCGCACCAAACGACAGGTCAACGTCTTTGAGGGGGTCGACATGCTGGTCGTGGTCGATGACTCCGGCTCGATGGCCGAAGAACAGGCGATCCTGTCCACCCAGTTTTTCACCCTGATCAATTCCCTGGTGTTCCCCACCGCAGATTGGGACTTCCCGGCGGCGCGGAGCGTCCGAATCGGCATCGTCTCGTCGGACATGGGGCTGCGCTACGGCAGTGAGATCAACAGCGATTACGCCACGGATGGCAGCCTGAAACCGTGCTACAAGCGGGGTGAGAACGGCAAGTTCCGCACCTATTCCAGCGGCAAGAAAATCGACATCCGTCAGGGTGAAATCAAGTGCAACCTCACCGGTGACCCGATCCAATGCCCCACCGGCTGGGAGTGTCGCGACAGTGGCCAATGTGAGGGGAAAGAAGATCATCCGGACGTGGGGTGCTGCTACGACCCCGGCGGGAACGGCACCGACCAGACCTGCCCCACCCTCAACGGCATCTATGCCCAAACCCCGCTCGGCTTGGGGGACAACCAGACACCCAATGAAGATCTGGCCTTTCAAGCATCCTGCCTGGCCGACGTGGGCATCGACGGATGTGGTCTCGAGCAGCAGTTGCAGGCCGCGGCACAGGGGTTGGTTCACCCGGACAACAGCCCCGACGAGGACAGCACCTTCTATCGGGAAAACTATCTGTTGGCGGTAATTGTCGTCAGTGATGAAGAGGACTGTTCGGCAGCGAGCAGCGAATTGTTCGAGAGCACCGAATTGACCGGCGACCACACCCCCCACAAAAAAAACATCGCCTGCGGCATGAACCGACAGCACCTCTTCCCGCCCCGGCATTTCAAAAAGTGGTTCAACGAGTTGAAGGGGGACGAATCATCCACGATCTTTGCCGCCATCGTCGGCGTGCCCCCCAACGAGGAGGGAGCGGTAAAGTGTGAGGGACGGGGGACCCAAATCAAAGATTGCTTGAACCACGAAGACATGGAGGCGGTTCCGGTGATCGAGCTCAACTCCTCGGGCAACGAGCACTGGGTCTTTCGAGAGGCCTGTCGACGAGAAGACAATTCCGGCACGTTGGTTACCCAGGCCAGGCCCGGCGCCCGTTACGTGGAGCTGGCCAAGGAGTACGGCAGTCTCAGCTATGTCTCCTCGATCTGCAACGAGGACTGGAGCCCGGCGATGTCCGAGATCGGCTCATTGATCGCCAGCCGTTTGCAGGGCACCTGTTATCCCAAGCCCCTCGATTGGGACAACGAAGAGGAGCGGGCCAAGTGCCATGTGGTGGTGGAGTACGTGGACGAAGACGAATGCGGCTTCGAGCTCGACGACGGGGATGAACCCTACGAAACCGTCGAAGAGATCGGCGACCAGTCGCACACCGTGCTCTATTGCCCCTTGCCGCGACTCTCGGCGCCGTTGGACTGCACCGCCGCCGAGGAGGTCATCGACAACCTCGATGCGGATCGAATCGGGTGGTACTACTGCGAAGACAACCGTGAGAATTTCGAACAGGCCTGCGATCCCGACGGAAAGTGGGCCGGGCTCGACGAAGACGAAGACGGTCTGGTCGACTGTCAGGATCCCCAGTGTTGGCGCTGCAATGCCTGCAAGGGGGAGGACGGTGTGGACCCGTCGAACGCCCCTGAATGCGTTTCCTCGTGCAAGTTCAAGGTGGAATTGACGCAAAAGGCCAAACACGTCACCAAGAATCACAAAATATCGGTCCAGTGCCTGCAACAGGTCACGTTTACCGATACGAACTGCCAGGAGAATACCGAAGAGGTGTGTAACGACGGAGAGGACAACGACGGCAGTGGTGTGGCCGACTGTATGGCGTCGGACGACTATCTGGCCGACCGCAACTGTTGTCCGATGATGGTGGACGAAGATACGCAGGAGTGTATCGTCTCCTCTGAGGTGGAAGACATCTGCGATGAGGGGGCCGCGTCGGACGCCTGTGTCATGGCGGCCAAGGCCCTCAGGTGCAATTTGAAAACTACCGCTCGTTGACCGATTTTAACAACTCGGGAATGAATGGCGACGGATGCGAATCAGCGAGGGGGTGCGCTGCTTTTGTCCGAGCGGTGACGATCGCCTCGCTGGGGCCGGTGGTGACCCCTTCGACAATGTCGTCGGTAAACTCGTACTCGCCCACTCGATCACTCGATCGCTGCCCAATACCTGGTGCAGGCGCACGCTCGATTGGGCCAAAAATTTCCCAACATCACAATCGCCGATCCTCGGGTGCGAACCCGCTGATTTATCCATTTTGCCCGATTCACCCGCAGACTTGACCCTCGGCTGCGACCTGGCGCAAACTCGTGTCGAGGAGGCTGTTCGCATGAAAGTCATGATCGCCACAATTGTCTCCGCGGCGTTAGCCGCTGGATGTGCGGGCTCATCGGGCAGCGGCAATGACCCGATCGCTCAGCAGAATTCGCCGGTCGAGGCAGTTGGCTCGCCGGTTCCCGCAGCGACCCAGCCCCCGACGGATGTCATCCCCGAGCCGGGCGCGCAATTGAGCGAGCGTTTGGTGGGGATGTGGAAAAATGGGTCGTGCGGCGAGCGAGAGTATGTTCGCGAGATCACCTTTGAACGAGGGGGCACCTTCACCGCATCGGATCGGGTGGCCCCCTGCCCCAAGGATGCCAATTGCGTGTGGTCCGGGATCATTCCCTGGAAGGGTCGGTGGACACTGGAGGATCGAACCATCGCGATTCGCATGGAACCGATCGAGCACCGGGTCCAGCCCACCCAACTGCCCCAGTCTTTCGTCGTGCTCGGCGAAGCCCCCCTGTCCATCGGCGAGCGGCACGACAAGCTGGTCTGCCCGTTTCAACGGGCCAAATGACCGCGCGGGTTTGGCTTCTGGGCGCACTGGTGTTGCTGTTGGCGGCGTGTGTCGAGCAGTCATCGGACAAGCCCGATTCCCCGACTCACCGAGGCGGCGAACCACCGGCCCTGTTCACTGCGCACCGCGGCGTGCTCGAGCTCGCCATACCGGGGGGACAAATCGAGATTAAGGGTCGTCGGATCGAGCTCGCTCCCGGGGCCCGGACGATGACCGTCGATGGAGAGGTTTCGATTCGCAGTCGGGGTGCGCTGGCCCTGAGCGCCAAAGCGGAGCGCGCGACCGTCGATTTGAGCGATCAGCAACTGGCGCTGATCGGCGACGTCCGGGCGACGCTGACCGTGCTGAAGTTGGGAAACAATGCAGATGCCCACTAATCCAGTGCCGGTCTGGCTGGCCTGCTTGGCCGTGTTCCTCATCTCCCCCACGGTTGATGCCCAGAACGCTCAAGCCGATGTCAGGGCCGATCGCCTGCAGATCGATCACCAGCGCCATCTGGCCACCTTTGAGGGCCGCGTGGAAGCGACCTACGGCCGGTTGCAGCTCACCTGCGATCAGATGACGGTCGAATACGATGACCAGGGTCAGGTGATCGCCCTTATGGCCCGAGGCAGGGTAACCGTTAAACGGGAGGACGCCACCGCCACCGCGGGCACGGCCCGGCTCGATGCGACACACCAGCAGCTCGTGCTCGAACAGTCACCCCTAGTGGTGCAGGGCAGCCACCGCCTGGCCGGCAAACGAATCGCCATCAACTTGGACACGGGCCGCATCGACGTCAGCGAAGCATCGGGGCGGTTCACCCTCAAAATGGGTCCTAAATGAGTGATGATGGTCCCCCGGTGAAAGCGTTTCTCGAGGTCAAGGGCCTCACCAAGTCGTTCAAAACCAGAGTGGTAGTGGACCAGCTGAATCTGGAGGTTCACCCCGGGGAGGTGGTCGGCTTGCTCGGTCCGAACGGTGCGGGGAAGACCACGAGCTTCAAGTTGATCCTCGGACTGCTCGCCCCGGATGGGGGAACCGTGAGCTTCGGACGACCGCTCAACGGCCTGCCGCTGTACAAGCGGGCGCGACTCGGCCTGGGCTATCTGCCCCAGGGTCCTTCGGTGCTGCGCGGTTTGAGTGTGCGGGACAATCCCCTGGCCCTGCTCGAGGCGCTGGGCAAATCTGACGCCAAAAAAAGAGCCGATGAGCTGCTGCAGAAATTCCAGTTGTCCGGGCTGGCCCGCCAGAAGGCGCGCACCCTGTCCGGGGGGGAGAGGCGGAGACTCGAATTCGTTCGCGCCCTCTGTTCCGACCCGTTGGTGCTGCTGTGTGATGAGCCGTTCTCCGGCGTGGATCCGATCGCGGTCGAGGAGATCGCCCGGGCGATCACCGAGCTCAAAAGGGACGGGGTGGGCGTCCTACTGACCGATCACCGGGTGCGCCAAGCCCTCGATGTCTGCGATCGTCTCTACCTCATCGTGGAAGGGCAAATCGTCGAACAGGGCACGGCCGAGCAGCTCCGCAACAGCGAGACCGCCCGCCGACTGTACCTGGGACAGGATTTTAAACGCTAACGATTCACCGAGCCAACGGCTGTTTGCCGTTGGGTGTGGTCCTGGTCTGCCGCTGTTAGCGCGGCGCTTCCCACGGCCACCAGCGCCAGGAGCGAAACGGTGGCGAGGCTGACGCCGGTGAGCCGATTCTTCACGCGACCGAGATGGAGCCCGACGACGACCAGGAGGACGAACGCGACAATCACACCCACTGCCGGTCCCGGCGCCCAGGGCCAGGCGAGAGCATCTATCGGCCAGACCATAAATTTGATTTGGTAGGCCAGCCCCCAAACGCCCGCGGCCACCCCCATGAC
>JANQET010000003.1 GCA_028278265.1 Myxococcota bacterium | reverse complement strand
TGTCTGTATGCGTGTCTGTATCCGTGTCTGTATCCGTGTCTGTATCCGTGTCTGTATCCGTGTCTGTATCCGTGTCTGTATCGGTGTCTGTATCCGTGTCTGTATCCGTGTCTGCATCCGTATCCGTATCGGTGTCTGCATCGCCATCAGTACCGGTGTATATCTCTTCGGAGATCGTGTCGGTAGCCCCGTCGTCGTCGCTGACGGTTAGCGTCACCGTGTAGCTGCCCGCAGCATCGAACACGTGACTCGGGTGTTGCTCGGTCGCGCTCTGACCATCGCCGAAATCCCACGCCCAACCGGCGATATGACCATCCGGATCCAAACTCACATCGATGAAATTGACCTCCAGTCCGCTGCCCGCATGGGTAAACACGGCGGTGGGTGCCTGATTGTCGCCAGCATCGATAATGATAAAGTAATCCTCTACTTCGCCAGGTCGATCGGCAATGGCGCACATCTCCCGATAGTCGTTCAGGGCCGTCGAAACCCTGAGACCTAGCTTGTGCCGGGTTTGCGCGGTTGTCGGGATGGTCACCGAACCGGAATTCGACCCATCGCTGGCATCTTCGAAGACCAGTTCACCGGCATCTTCGAAATCCCCATCCAGATTGTAGTCGATCCAAATTCGGGTGTTGCACTCGAGTACGGTTCCGTCCGAGGTGACCTTGACATCGTAGCTCTGGCCACTCTCCACTTCAATAATGTGATGGGTAAAATCGCTATACACCGCTGGCTCAGAGGGATTGGAAAACGTACCAAAATCAAATTGGACGATCGGAGCCATGCGATCCATACTGGCCGACGAGGCGCAGTAGGAAAGGGGAACCACAACCTTGCTGGTGACCGCGCCGGTTGCCCCCTCATCATCGGTTACGGCGAGGGTCACATCATAGATTCCAGGTTGGGCGTACTTGTGACTCGGCTGGTGCTCGGTCGAGGTCTCGCCGTCGTCAAAGTCCCAACTCCAGGCGACAATACTGCCGTCCGGATCGACGCTGTTGTCGACAAACGCCGCGACGATCGCTCCGGGGGTGTTGTAGGAGAAGGCAGCCTCCGGGCTCAGATTGGGGCCGGCCCACACCGGCTTGGTCACCGCCTGCACCAAACCGGTGTCCGCTGTCGTCGTCAAAGTGACGTCGTACCAGCCCTCGGCGCTGTAGGTGTGCGTCGGATGCTGATCCGTCGAGCTGTTTCCATCGCCGAAATCCCAGGCCCACTGCTCAATCACGCAGTGGTTGCCCACGCTCTGATCGGTAAAGATCCGCTCAAACTCTCCGTTCTTGGCCCAGTCGAAATCGGCGACAATGAATGGCGCCGATTCCAACGACTTGAAGGCATTGAGCCGACCACCGCTGACACACTTGCCCGACACGGCCGGAATCTCATCGACGTAGTCCATGATTCTGGCCTTGCGCTCCAGGGGCGTATCATCGGGAAACACGCCGGCCAACAGCCCGATCACTCCGGCCACATGGGGGGTGGCCATCGAGGTGCCGTTGAGCGACTGGAACGCGTCGCCCGGCTGGCAGCTCAAGATGTTGACCCCCGGTGCGCTCAAATCGACCGTGGTCGCCCCCCAGTTGGAAGAGCCGGCCAATTCGTCATTGTTGTCCGTGGCTGTCACCGAGACAATCACGTCGAGATCATAGTTAGCCGGATAGGAAGGAGTAACATCGTTGTCCTTTGCATCATTGCCCGCAGCGCAGATCGAGAGAATACCACTGTCACCACCCATCTCAATCGCGTCGGACAATACCTCACCAGGCTGTCCTCCCCCCCACGAATTGCTGGCCGTGACGATATTGTGTCCTTTGTCCTTTAACCCGACCAGGTAGTCGTAACACTTGACCGCATCCGCAAAAGAGCCGGATCCGCTAGAGTTCAAGAATTTGCAGGCGATCATCTTCACTTCCCAATTCACCCCAACCACGCCAAAACCGTCATCCCCCCGGGCGCCGATGGTGCCGGCACAGTGGGTCCCATGGAAGTGATCGTCGTAAGGATCGCCGCTGTCGGTAATCGCGTTGATCCCGTAGACATCATCGATGTAGCCATTGTTGTCGTCATCGATCCCGTTGCCGGCGACCTCATCGGGATTCTTCCACATGTTCGGGGCCAGATCCTGATGTCCGTAATCAATGCCCGTGTCGATCACCGCCACGATCACCTGAGATGAGCCCGTAAACAGATCCCAAGCCTCGGGCGCGTCGATATCCGCATCCTCGGTGCCGCCGGTTTGCCCGGTGTTGTGCAGACCCCACAAATCCGAGAACAGTGGATCGTCCGGCGTCGCGTCAATCATCACCACATGGTCAAACGATACGCGATGGATCCCCGAATAGCGGCCAAACTGTTCGACAAGCTCCGCTATTCCAGCTCGGCAGGCAGAGGTCTTTTCCAATATGCCAACCCAGCGTCCCAGATGTTTGGAGAGATGGGGAAAATGGTGCGTCACTCGCAGACCGTTTTGGCGAGCCAGCTGATCCACGATCGCTCTGTTGTCACCGCTGACCATCAACCGATCAGCTCGGACTTTCATTCCCTCGACGAGGGTCGCCGGAAATGACAAATCGGCCAACAGGTTGTCGGGGGTTCGACTATCGAGCGGCTCAGCAGCGGGGTCCTGGCATCCGACAGTACTCGCCCAGACAAACCCCAAGAAAAAAGTGGTTAAAACGATTTTCTTTGTCTGCATCTTTCTCTCCTCTCTGGTGTGCGCCATAGTCGTTTTTCATCGGTCCGAACTCCTTGCAGGCCTGGCGCTTCGGCGTCCTCGGTACATCACTGTATCTATGGTTTGCAGTACCGAGGATAAATGGCCTATATTTCTATGATTAGAAACAATGAGCGATCATTTTTTACCAAATAATTTTTGCATCAGAAAAGAATTGAGTGTTTAGTTATCAATAATACAAACAAAATTCACCTCTGTAATATCACGGTCGCCACTTGCAATTGGTTGCTGAAGTAGAAATACCTACAAAATTCTCGCGTCATGGTCGTCGATTCTGACGACGCATCGCTTCCTCCGAACCATCAGCTCTGGGGATGATACCAGAAATCTGGGCAGGACAACGAGGAGTGTTTGATCTCTATTCGATCGCCAGGGACGGGCAAAGGGCCCATCGGCGAGCTGGCTCTGGTTTGATGAACAAAATCTCGTCGCAGTGTCTGCGTATCAGATCGGTGAGGTGTTTCGGTTGTCCGATCTCTGCTGACAGCTCTTACAGAGCAGCGTTGATCAACGGGAATTGGATAGATAGCCCTGTGGGATACGAACGCTACATTTGCGCTAATATGCGAATTGTCTCAGCAGCCGAGGCGGCCGTAGCGGTCAGGTCGTAACCACCCTCCAAGCAGACGACCAAGCGGCCATTGCAGATCTCTTTTGCCAGCTCGGCGAGGATGCCGGTGAGCCGGCCAAAGCCGTGTTCGTCCAGGGCGAGGCCGCCCAAGGGATCATCCCTGTGGGAGTCGTAGCCGGCCGAGATCAGGATCAGCTCGGATTTGAACGCTCTGGCGGTTGGCACCAGTTTTTCGGTGTATAGCTTTTCGTACGCAGTGTTTCCGGCACCAGGCGCCATCTCGAAGTTCCAGATGTGGCCTCGAGCCTTGCCCTCCCCCCTTTCGCTCGGGTGGCCGGTGCCCGGGTAGAGGCCCTTTTGCTGGGTGTGGAAGTTCATCACCGTGCCGTCTGTCCAGAAAGTCTCCTGGGTCCCGTTGCCGTGGTGCACATCCCAGTCCACAATGAGAACGCGTTTGATGCCGTGAGCCTGCTGGGCGTGGCGAGCAGCGATGGCGATGTTGTTGAACACGCAAAAACCCATCCCCCCATGGGCGCCGGGTCGGGCGTGGTGGCCAGGAGGGCGGATCGCGCAAAAGGCGTTTTTAAGGGTGCCCTCGATGACTGCTGTGGTGGCCTGGCACGCAGCGCCCGCTGCCAGAAGGGCGGCCTCGTAGCTGGCCTTTGATACGGGTGTGTCTCCGGTGGAAAGCTGAATTCTCCCCTGTTCAATCTCGTTTTTTGCCAGTTGAATGTAAGCCGGATCGTGGACTGCTGCAATGGTGTCTGTGGTCGCGGGGCTCGGTTGTAAGCGCGCTAGTTCCCTCCACAGGCCGTCGGCCTTCAGTCTATCGATGATGGCGGTGAGTCGTTCAGGCCGCTCTGGATGCCTCGGGCCGGTGTCGTGCTTCAAAAAGGCGGGGTGAAAGTAAAATCCAGTTTTTTGCTCAGCCCGAAGCTCGGGCGCGTTCGGCTTTAGGGACTTGGCGACGGCCGGCTCGTGCCTCGGTACCGTTCGTTCCGGTGGCCTTGCTGGGGACTCTTTGCTGCAGTCCAGTAATAATCCAACCGCAGAGGCGCCGGTCAGTTGCAGGAATCGCCGTCTCGCTTCTCTTTTAGCCTGATCTGCTCTTTTCTCTCTCAAGGCCTTGCTGCCTCTCGTACGCCACCACCCAA
The DNA here is from genome assembly GCA_028278265.1 of Myxococcota bacterium. Taxonomy (GTDB): domain Bacteria; phylum Myxococcota_A; class Polyangia; order JAAYKL01; family JAAYKL01; genus JANQET01. The sequence continues at coordinate 325 of JANQET010000003.1, read as the reverse complement.
GGGCGTTTCGGAGCCGGAACACTAATATGTCATTTAACGTATTGGGCCACCGCGTGACAACCGCCCACTTAGCGTCTGAGCAAAAACAAATGCGAGATTTCAGGTGAGAAGATGACATCACCAGCAAGGCACGACGATGAGTCATACTGGTGGTATGGCGAAGAGGAGCAACGCCGCTGGGATGTCAAGATTCTTGCATGAAAGCCGTAGTTATTTTTGCTCAGACGCTTAGGCTAGACTTTCGCCGTTTTTTAGGCAGCGCATAGCCAGTCCAGAAGAGTCGCATTGATTTTTGCGATACCCGGACCATAACTGGGTTCGCTGA
>JANQET010000473.1 GCA_028278265.1 Myxococcota bacterium | reverse complement strand
TAAAGCCCGGCCCTACGTTTTGGAAATCCATTTTTTCCTTTTACAACACCCTCCTTGACGGAGAGGGGCTGGGGGTGAGGCACTTCGAGGCGGTGATGAAAACTCAAGCCAAAATTCGGGTCGGTGTTGTGGAAACGGGGCTGACTAGTCGCGGTTATCGAAGAATTCGGGCCGGCGCATGCGGACGGTATCCTCATGAACCTCTACGGTGGAAATTCTAGAATACAGTGATGGGCTGGAATAATCTCTCCTGCGATAGGGTCGGCTCATGGTCCCCAGCTCGTCCCGTTGTCGTTCAAATGACTCTTTGCGATCATCGTTTGAATAGGGATACGAAGGTTCAGCTTTGCGAATCTTTCGCGTGGGCATTTCCTTAAGTATTCCGTCGTCGCTCATCGGCTCTCCCCTTTTCCTTTCGCGATTAAACGATAAACCAATTGTTAGGTGTTCGGCGCAGATGCAATAGAACTGACATTTACATGATGCGCCATTATAGTAGTGTGAAACACAGTCGTTTCATAGTCATTGCGATTCCACTCTTACACAATTTTTCCTAAAATACCACGAAAATTTCGTTGCGGCGTTTTGCGATATTATTTTTTAGGAACAATATCAGGTAGTTGAAGAATCACATATTTTGAATAAATCGGATAGTTTTCCCCCACTTGGTCCAATTGCCAATTGTGCTAGGTAATAACAAAGGCTTCAACGGATAATAAATATCTCATGTTGCTCGAGCAGGTCGAGAACCGCATCGACACATTGATCCACCGATAAGACACCTGTATCCAATCGCAATTCTGGATTGTCGGGGGGTTCGTACGGTGCATCAATTCCAGTAAATTCCTTAATTATACCGTTGCGCGCTTTCTTGTAGATGCCCTTTGGATCTCGCGATTCACAGACCGCCAGATCGGCCGCGCAATGCACTTCCAGGAAGGATTCGGGTTGCAGTTGTCGCGCCATCTCCCGATCAGAACGATAGGGACTGATGAATGCGGTCAAATTGACCATTCCGGCCTGGGTGAACAACCGCGCCATTTCTCCGATGCGGCGGATGTTTTCCATGCGGTCTTCGTGGGAAAACCCCAGATCCCGATTGAGGTAGTGGCGGACGTTGTCCCCGTCGAGCACGTAGGCGCTGACCTTCCGTTTGTACAGCGCCACCGAGACCGCGTTGGCCAGGGTCGATTTTCCCGAAGCCGAGAGACCGGTAAACCAGATGGTCACCCCTTTGTGGCCATGGAGCTTTTCCAGGTCGGTTCGGGTCACAGCGGTTTGGTGCCAAGTGAGATTCTCGGCCTTGGGTGAATTGCTCAATTTAAGCCCTCGCTGTCTATAATTTGCCGGCTGCGTGCCGCTTGGACAGAATGTCTAACATATCCTTGGTCATCGAGGCCAGATCATAGGCCGGTTTCCATCCCCACTCCTCGCGGGCCGGTGTGTCGTCCCAAGTGTTGGGCCACGAATCGGCGATGGCCTGGCGGAAGTCCGGCTCGTAGGCACACTCGAAATGAGGTAGATGTTTCTTGATCTCGTCGGCCAGCTCTTTGGCGGTGAAGCTGATTCCGTCCACCGTGAAATCGCTGTGGTGCTTGAGGGAGTCGAACGGCGCGGCCATCAGGTCCATCGTTGCCTTGATGCAGTCCGGCATGTACATCATCGGCAGCATCGTGTCTTCGCGCACAAAGCAAGTGTATTTTCCATATTTTACCGCATCATAGAAGATCGCGACCGCATAGTCGGTGGTGCCGCCGCCGGGCAGGGTCTCGGCGCTGATGATGCCCGGGTAACGCAGACCGCGAACATCGAGACCGAATTTATCTACATAATAATCGCAAAGCAGCTCCCCACAGACCTTGGTCACCCCATACATCGTGGTCGGCTTGAGCACGGTGTCGTTGGGGGTATTGTCCAAAGAGACCCCTTTACCGAACACGGCGATCGAGGAGGGCACCAGGACCTGGGCCATTTCGTAGTCCCGGGCGATGTTGAGCACATTCATCGTGCCGTCCATATTGACCTTCCAGCAGAGCTCCGGATTCTTCTCGCCCACGCCGGAGAGGAGCGCCGCCATGTGCACAATGGTGTCGATGTCGTGCTTCTTGACCACTTCCTCGACCGATTCGCGGCTCATCACGTCGATGAAGTAGAACGGGCCCGAATCGCGCAAGGCGGGGCTGGGCTCGGTTTTGCGGCCCGTGGCCACGACATTGTCGCTGCCGTATTTCTCGCGCAAGGCCAGGGTTAGCTCTGAGCCGATCTGTCCCACGGCTCCGGTAACTAGAATTTTTTGAATCTCTTTTTTCATGGGTGCCCTCGCTTTTGTTCAGTGGACCAAGCGGTCCGCGATGGAGGTGTAAAGTACACCTTGCTCGTTTTGGCGGCAACTGCTAGTTTTCGCTCGGACGAAAAGAAAGACAATGCCATTTAATGAGGGCATGTGAAGGAGAAGGCCATGTTTGACAACTACCGTCAGGAAATCCAAAAAGAGCTAGCCGACATCAAAGAGGCGGGTACGTACAAGGTCGAGCGCGTCATCGAGTCCCCCCAGAGCGCCGCGATCAAGGTTCCCCAGGGTGAGGTGATTAACTTCTGCGCCAACAATTATCTCGGACTGGCCGACAACAAAGAGATCATCGCCGCTGCGAAGAAAGCCCTCGACGAACGGGGCTTCGGCATGGCGTCGGTGCGCTTCATCTGCGGCACCCAGGATCTGCACAAGCAGCTCGAGGATGTCATCTCCAAGTTCAACGGTACTGAGGATACCATTCTCTACTCATCCTGTTTTGACGCCAATGCCGGGCTGTTCGAAATCCTGCTGACCAAGGAGGACGCGATCATTTCGGATCAGCTCAACCACGCGTCGATCATCGACGGGGTGCGGTTGTGCAAGGCTGCCCGTTATCGCTACAAGAACTCGGACATGGAGGAGCTGGAGGAGATTCTCAAGAAGACCCAGGATTGCCGCCGCCGGCTGATCGCCACGGACGGGGTCTTCTCCATGGACGGTTACCTGGTCAAGCTCGATCAGATCTGCGATTTGGCCGAGAAATACAACGCGATGGTGATGGTCGACGATTCCCACGCCACCGGCTACGTGGGCAAGACCGGACGCGGTACCCCCGAGCATTGCGGGGTTCAAGGTCGGGTGGACATCATCACCTCGACCATGGGCAAGGCGCTGGGCGGCGCTTCGGGTGGCTACACCACGGGTCGCAAAGAGATCATCGACGTGCTCCGTCAGCGCTCCCGTCCCTACCTCTTCTCCAACACCTTGACCCCGGCGCTCACCGCCGCGGCGATCAAGACCTTTGAGATGCTCTCAGAGACCACTGAGCTGCGGGACAAGCTGATGGCCAACACGGTCTACTTCCGCGATAAACTCGAGAAGATCGGTTTTGACGTGCTCAAGGGTGAGACCGCGATTGTGCCGGTGATGCTCTACAACGCCAAGCTGGCCTCTGATTTCGCCGATGAGATGCTCAAAGAGGGCATCTACGTGATCGGCTTCTCCTACCCGGTGGTTCCCAAGGAGCAGGCGCGGATTCGCACGCAGATTTCCGCGGCGCACGAGACCGAGCACCTGGATCGGGCCGTGGACGCTTTCGAGACGGTTGGCAAACGACTTGGCGTGATCAAAGGATAGTCAACTCGCTCCCTCGCGACGGCTCAATCCCCTTCGAATGGCTCGACAAGCCGGGCCCTGACACGTATCATCCCTGCTCATGTCAACACCTGTCCGTTACCTCTGGTGGAGTCGGCTGTCACCGGTTTGGTTTGCGCTGTTTTCAGCGGCCATCGGCGGTGGACTGGCCGCTTGGGGGATCACCGGCAGCACCGGGGCGGCGTTGCTGGGAGCGGCCGGGATTTTTTTGATGCTCGCCCCTGCCGGGGGATTGCTCGGCGCTCTGTTGATATTCGGGTTTGCCAACCTGACACTCGGCGAGGCGAGAGAACGGGCCGGTGCCCTGTGGCGCAGCGCCGATCCCCGGCAGACCGTGGCGCCGATTCTCTTCTGCCTGCAATTGCCGCTGCTCGTGATTCCGGTGTGGTGGGTGTCCGGCTTCTCGGCGATGGCGATCAAGCGAGGGGATCTGTCCGCCTATGTGGTGGCCGCATCAGCGGTGATCGGGCTGCTCCTGATGGGGGTG
>JANQET010000466.1 GCA_028278265.1 Myxococcota bacterium | reverse complement strand
ACTCGGCCCGCGGGTCATCAGGTAGGCGGTAACCGCGCCGATGACCAGGACGGCCGCGGCGGCGCTCGCCCAGAGCCCGGCTCGGCTTCTCGACGGCGGGGTGTCGACTTCGTCCACTGCGACGCTCACCGGGGCATCGGCCCCTTGAGCGGCTTCCAAGTGGGATGCGAACTCCTCCTCGTCGGGTTGTAGCTGAAAGGCGTCGTCCTCTGGTTCCGGTTCCTCCAGGTCCTCTGTGGTGAGCTCGCCGGGGGCCGGGGTCAGCATCGGAGAGCGCACCGTGGTCTCGGTGATCTCGGCGTGGTGAAAGCGAATATAGGTGGGCATCTCGTCTTCGCCCGGTTCGATCAGGCCCTGCCCGGTAAAGCGCGAGATGATCACGGTGATGTTGTCGTGTCCACCGGCCTGACAGGCCAGATCGGTCAGTCTTTTGCAGGCTTCCATCGGGTCGGTGAGCCCGGCGATCACAGCGGTGATCTCTTCGGGTTCGACCAGTCCGGACAGGCCGTCGCTGCACATCACCAGCACGTCATTGGCGCGCAGCACCACGGACGTGACATCCACGTGGACATCTTCGGAAGTGCCCAGAGCCTGGAGAATGATGTTGCTCCGCTCGAAATTGCGCGCTTCCTCTTCGGAGAGTTGTTTGGCGTCGATCAGTTGCTGTACCAGGGATTGGTCTTTAGTCACCTGGTTGAGCCGGCCGTGGCGCAGAATGTAGGCCCGTGAATCCCCCACCTGGCCGATGATCAACCGGGGGCCGGCCAGGATCGCTGCCGTGACGGTTGTCCCCATGCCCCGCTGCTGCCGATCGATCTTCGCCGCCGTGAAGATCCGCTGACCCGCCTCGGTGATGGCCGCGTCGAGACAACGGGCCAGCTCCTTGTCATCGTGTGGATCGTCCGCTTTTTGCATCAACTCGTAAATGGTGTCCACTGCGATGCGGCTGGCCACTTCACCGGCTGCCGCGCCGCCCATGCCGTCGCAGACGACGAAAAGGGATCCCTTGGGCCCGACGGTATGTTGGCGAACCTCGGGTTTGATGCTCCGGTGGCCGTGGGTCAGATCGGCGACGAGAAAGTTGTCCTCGTTGTGCTCGCGCACCAGGCCCACATCGGTGCGGCCGAACACGTCGACATTGATTTCGCCGCTTTCGGGAGGGGTGCTGGGGACTTTGCCGGAGCTTTGAGACTCGTTCATCTTGAAGCTCTGTAAATCCGGTTAATTACGGACAGATAATCGCAGTCAAAATCCACTGACGCAACCTTTCGTTTTTATATGAATGGTCAGTCTTTAGTACTTTTAAGCTCAAAAGTTATCATATTGTAATTACAACGAGTATTAATTTGCAACTATCATTTCTATTATGAATTAGACTGGTTAGCTTCGCAAAAGTTTTAAATGAAACCAATTTTGACGACAAGCAGGCCACACCCCGAGTCAGCAGCTGAACGCGCCCACTTCGGCTGGTGGGCCCACCCGGGTCGACGCCGGGGCGTGCTCGAGCTACCGAAAAATCCACTCGAACTGGATGCCCAGGTTGATCCACAACAGGTGGACCAGCTCCCCCTTAGTAAAATCTTTGCGGTCGATTACCTGGTCACTTTCATCGGGGCAATACTCCCCCACCGTGGTGTAATCGTCGTCCAAACTGGCGTTGTGATTGCAGTCCAGCCACAACCAGAGCTGATCGTCCATGCCGAAGCGGTAGAGCGGCAGATAGGCCAGTTCGAGTACAGAGACCACCCCGCGCACCAGCTCGAACTCGACCCCCGGTGCAATCAACCCACCGAAGGTCAAGGTGGTGTTGTTTTCGAGCCCCCCCGGGGAGGCCCGGCCATAGGAGAAGGCGCCCAATACGGGGCCGATCGTGATCATCGGCGTGAATCTCGTGGTCGAGGGCAGGGCCAGTCGCAGCGCCAGGTGTCCCATGCGGTAGGTTGCACCGCCGAAGTCGATGTCGTAGCGGATGCCGGTGGATTCGTCTCGCCATCCGTCAGGGGTGCCATGGGTGTGCACATGCCAGGCGGCTTCGACACCGACGATCTCATTGAAGCGATATCCCCCGTATACGCCGAAGCTCACTGCTGCGAGGGAGTAGGCCTCGGGATGGCGATCCCAGTAGTCAGCGGGCGAACGGGCGTCAGAGCCGAGATCGAGCGCAGCGCCGAGCTCAATGCCGATGAAGAAGGAGCGATGGGGCGCCTCCCTGAACTCCTGTGCCCGGGCGATCCCGCCGAACAACAGCAGAGTGGCCACCAAAGCGGCTGCGGCCTTTTTGAGTTGGTAAATGAGAAGCATGCGGTAGTGTAACGTGGCGACTTTGTAGAATCAACGATTTCTATTGCACTGGGGGCGGAATCAGCTGAGGGGATTCCATTTCGCTCGCATTGACGCGACCAACGCTTCCCCGCGCCCGGTTCCCCTGGCGGTAATCCGGCGGCGTTCCCCGGCGAGGAGCTGGATGTCGAGGAGCAGTGCCTCCGGCGGCCAGAGGTCGTCGAAGCGGTCGTACCACTCCACCAGACAGACCCCTTCTCCCTCGTAGTACTCCCACAGTCCCAGCTCGTAGAGCTCGTCGCTGTCCCCCAGGCGATACAGGTCCATGTGGTAAATCGGCAAACTTCCCCGATATTCATTGATGATCGTGAAGGTCGGGCTGGTCACCGGAATCTGCTCATCGATGCCCAGCGAGTAGACCACCGTGCGGCACAAGGTGGTCTTGCCCGCGCCGAGATCCCCGCTCAACCCCACCACGTCACCGGGTTGGAGCAGGCCGGCGAGCCCCTTGGCGAACCTGTCGGTCTCGGCCTGGCTCTCAATGTCGAACGTTTCGGATTGCATCTTGGTCGCTCGCCTTTCAGCGTGGTTTCTACTCTACTTTCAGCGCGGCGAAAACCGATTTTTCAGTTGAGCGGGTCTTGCCGAAGGGGGCTGCTCCGGGTAACGTGCGCCCATGCTCAACTTCGAAAACGACCTCAACGAACGACAACTGCAAGCAGCACTTCACGTGGAGGGCCCTCTGCTCGTTATCGCCGGTGCGGGCTCGGGAAAAACTCGGGTGATCACCTATCGGGTGGCCAACCTGGTTCAGAATTGTGGGATCCGGCCATGGCGGATTCTGGCGGTGACCTTTACCAACAAAGCGGCCAAGGAAATGCGCGAACGGGTCATCGGATTGCTCGGGGCCCAGGGCAACGACTGTTGGGTCTCCACCTTTCACTCCACCTGTGCCCGCCTGTTGCGCAAGCACGGCGAGCTGGTCGGGATCAGCCCGACCTTCACGATTTATGACGACTCGGATCAGAAAGCGATGGTCGCCCGCTGCCTCAAGGAACTGGCCCTGAGCGACAAGCAGTTTGCCCCCCGGACGATTCAGCACGACATCAACCGCAGCAAGCGGGAACTGATCGGACCCGACGATTACGCGGTCGACGGGTTCTACCGGGAGCGGGTGCAACAAATTTATCAGTTGTACGAAAAGCGCATGAACGACGCCAAGGCGTTGGACTTCGGCGATCTATTGTATCGCACGGCCGTGGGGATGCGGGGGAACGGGGAGATGGCCCAGGCGATCGCCTCCCGCTTCGACTTCATACTGGTAGATGAATTTCAGGACACCAACCGGGTTCAGCTGGAGATTGTGCGCCTGCTGGCGCGACCCCACGGCAACGTGTGCGTGGTCGGCGACGACGATCAATCGATCTATTCTTGGCGCGGCGCCGACGTGGGCAACATCCTCGATTTCGAGCGGGTGTTTCCCGGGACCACTCACGTGACCCTGGACCGCAACTACCGCTCGACGGGCAACATTCTCAAGGCGGCCCACGGTGTGGTGGACAAGCTCCTGCGGCGCCGGCCCAAGGAGCTGTGGACCTCCAACGACCCGGGCGAGCGCATTGCCTACCTCCAATGTGACGACGAACGGGAAGAGGCCCGTCTGGTCGCCCGGGCAATTCGGGAGTTGACCGATGACGGTTACCCCCTGCGGGAGCAAGCGGTGTTCTATCGCACCAACGCCCAATCCCGTGTGTTCGAGGAGGTGTTTCGCACCCTCTCCATCCCCCATCGGGTCGTCGGCGGCATGCGGTTTTACGAGCGGGCCGAGGTCAAGGATCTGCTCGCCTACCTGCGCTTGATTCAGAACACCGGTGATTTGGCCGCTTTTTTAAGGGTCATCAATACGCCGGCCCGGGGGATCGGCAAAACCACGGTGGAACGGCTGCTCGCCGTTGCCGCGGGTCGGGGCATCTCGGCATACGACGCGATTGATCACGCAGCCGGGGATATCAGTCCGGCCTTTGCCAAGCGTCTGGCTGGATTCAAGGCGCTGATCGAGTCCTGGCGTGCCGAAATCGAGAGCGGCCCCGCCCACTTGGCCACCCGGGTGCTCGACGATACGGGCTATGTGGCGGCGCTGAAGGCCGAGGACTCCGCCGAGTCCGATTCGAGACTGGAGAACCTGCAGGAGCTGGTGGGGTCGATCGAAGATTTCGAAGCGGAATCCGACACCCCCACCCTGGAGACCTTTCTCGAGCTGATCGCCCTGCAGACCGACATCGATCAGGTCAATTTCGATGGGGATCAAGTGACCCTGATGACCGTTCACGCGGCCAAGGGTCTCGAATTCGATGTCGTACACATCACCGGGTTGGAGGACGGTCTGTTCCCCTACCGGCAGGGATCCCGGGACTGGTCGCTGGACCAGGATCCGGAGGAGATGGAGGAGGAGCGGCGGCTGTTCTACGTGGCGATGACCCGGGCCCGCCGGAGGGTGTTGATGACCCAGGCGCGGGTGAGGCGCCTGTTCGGACAACCGCGGATGGATCCCCCGTCCCGTTTTCTGGCCGATGTGCCCGACGATTTGATTCAGGACCTGAGCCCCTCCCGGATCGACGTACGTCCTGTCTCCCGTCCCTCGGCCGGCCAGTGGTCCAGGAGGCCCGCGCCCACTGCATTCAAACGGCCCATGGCCGAAAAGCCGGCAGCAGAGACGACCTGGATCGATCGAAGCTACGATCAATCCGCCGAGTCCGCGGCTGTGCAGCCCGGCCAAAAAGTGCGTCACGCCCGGTTCGGCGTGGGCCAGGTGGTCGCCGTCCACGCCGGCGTCAAACCCAAGGTCGACGTCACCTTCACCGGTTACGGGATAAAAACCATCCTCCTCGATTATCTGGAACTCGGCTGAGAACGCCGTCGGAAATTGAGAAAAAAGCTTGACCCCAAAGCCCTGACAGCCTACCTTGCGCAGCGAATTAGCTCCAAGGAGGGCATCATGGCTTCGCTGACAAAACAGAGAAAACAGGTCATCAAACGAAAACTGCGCACCTCGGGCAAGGATCGCAAGCGCGCATTGGCCAAGGGAACGACACCGGTTTTCCCGATTCACCTCGACAAGGACCCCGACGCCGTCGTGCCCCAGCCGCCCCGCTCCATCGAGAAATAATACCCAGCGATAGATAGAGCCAGCTGCTCTCAGTTTGTCATCGGATTTCGAGTATCGATCCCGCAAGGGTTGGGCGACGCTTGTCCCACCCCCTCGCGCTTTCCATCAGGACCGAACCTTGCTTTTGAGCCATTATTCAGCGAAATATCCTTTGTTTTGAGCCAAAAAATCCGCATAGCATCATTGATTTTTAGCCATATTTTTTTGGTTTACCCTTGAATTTGAGCCATCTGCGTGTATTTAGTATGTTATTCTAGATGATTACGATTGGAGGAGGAATTGACTGCAATGGACCGATTCATCGATCGCCGGCTCACAACGTGGGCCAAGAAAACGAATCGTAAACCGATTATTCTCAGGGGCGCACGGCAAGTGGGAAAAACATTCAGCATCAGACATCTCGGCGCTAAATTCGAATCCGCTGTCGAAATCAACTTTGAACGATCACCCCAGTTCTCGACTGTCTTTGAGCGGGATCTGGATCCCGGGCGGATTGTCCGCGAGCTTCAACTGGCAATTGGTCAGCCCATTGTTCCGGGAAAAACACTCCTCTTTTTTGATGAAATCCAAGAAGCCCCCAGAGCAATTCTCTCCCTGCGCTATTTTTACGAAGAGATGCCCGACCTTCACGTCATTGCGGCCGGCTCACTGCTGGAATTTCAAATTGCTCAGATCGGCATGCCAGTGGGCAGAGTCGAATTTGCCTACCTATACCCGATGAGCTTCATCGAGTTCCTTTGGGCGTATGAAGAACGAGTTCTCGCTGAACAACTTACGACGGTTGTGCCGACCGGACCGCTACCGGAAATTGTCCACAACAAGTTGATTGGGCTCGTCGCCGAGTATCTCACCGTGGGGGGTATGCCCGAAGCGGTGAAGATCTGGCTGGAGACCCACCGACTCGGTGATTGTCTCGAAGTGCACCACAGCATCCTGGAGAGCTATCGGCAAGACTTTATAAAATACGCTCGTGTTCATCAGGTGAAGTATGTTGAGCACGTATTTGGTGAGGTTCCCCGACTGGTCGGCCAAAAAATCAAGTTCTCCAATTTCAGCGGAGATTTTCGCTCGCGAGAATTGCGTCCGGCCATTGAACTGCTCATCAAAGGCTGTTTATTCAATCCGATTCTTCACAGTGCTGCGAATGGGATACCTTTGGGTGCTGAGGTCAATCACCGCAAATTCAAGTTGATATTCGTCGACATCGGACTGATGCAGACGCTGCTGGGAAACAACACTGCGGCGTGGGTCCTGGATACGCAAGCATCCTTCGTCAATCGGGGCACCGTCGTCGAAGCATTCGTTGGCCAAGAACTCCTAAGCTATGCTCCGCAGAATAGAAAGAATAATCTGTATTACTGGCATCGTGAGGCGCGTTCCAGCAACGCTGAAGTAGACTACGTTACAGCTATCGACCAAAGAGTAATTCCCATCGAAGTAAAAAGCGGCTCAATCGGCAAGAACAAGAGCCTGGATATCTTCTTGAAAACAAAAGACAATTCGCCGTATGGCGTGTTGATATCGCCCCGCAATTTCATCCGAAAAGAGAAACAATTCTGTCTGCCGATTTACCATACATATGCCGCGGGCAACTTCCTGTTGTCCAGGTCGGCCGGCACCGGCCCGGGTGTCTAGGCTTTGTCTCAAAAGTCCTCCCGTCGCCAGATACTCCACGGAGCTACCAGTTCTGCGTTGCTCGGGGCTTGAAATACGTCGAGTATTGCTGCGCCCTCGCGCCTTGCCCTGGTCGCCCCGCTGAGCACCTTGCTCGGTCCGGACTTTTGAGACAAAGCCTAGTTTTCTTCGAAAACGCGTGCTTCTTTCAGGCGAGAGTTCATTCTGGGGATGCGACTTTCGATCATCGACAGTTGATCCGGGAGCACCCGCTTGAGCATTGTCTCGGTGCGGGCTGAGAAGAAGAACACCAGATTGCGGAGAATCCAGTAGTTGAGCCGATCCAACGGGGTGGGGTGGGGGATGCGGTTCAGCTCGGCGCGGACCGACTTCAGGCCGCTGCGCAGGGCTTCGTACGCGGGCCCGGACCAATCCGCATAGATAAAGAGAATGACCCCGATTTCCATCAATCCCCGGTACAGCGCCAGGTGATCCCGCATCAGCAGGCAGCCCATTTCCAGGCGGTCCGGTGCTGAGAGCCTCTCGTGCATCCGCCAGTAGTGGGTGTTGTCGGCGTTTTTCTGACGGAAGACAATCACTTGAGGAACCGGGTTCAGCTGATGCACCCGTTCGACGAGCTCCACATCGAAGGCGGACATGGATTCATAGCCGAATCGCTTGGCGCGCAGCTCTCGCAGTCGGGATTGACCGGCGACAATCGCCTTTGCCGGGGTGAGGATCAGCGCCTCCCGCGAGCCGTTCTTGGTGTCGATGTGTTCGGTTCTCAGATCGAAAAAGGAGTCGGTCATTCACCGGTTCTCTGTTGAGTGCACCTATTGTGGTGCAAATGTATTATTTTAATAATATCAGAAATTGAGCAGCTTGACCACTTCATCGTGAAAAGCGGGGCGAAAAGAGGAGATCGCGGTATTCTCGCGGGTCGGGTGGATGCGGTTGGTCAGCAGGCAAATCGCCAATTGCCGTTTCGGATCGATCCACAAAGAGCAGCCGGTAAAGCCCAGATGACCGAAGGTGTCGTCACTCATCAACGTGCCGGCGGATGACGATTCGGGGCTCTTCAAATCCCAGCCCAGCCCTCGGCCCTTGGCGCGTCGGGTGACCGCCAAGCCGGCCAGCGCCCCGGAGAGCCAGGGTGAACCTGTGAGAGCCCGAAGCCAGGCCTGACCAAAGGCGGCCATATCCCGTGCGGTGGCGAATAGACCGGCGTGACCGGCAACGCCCCCCATCACCCAGGCGTTGTCGTCGTGAACTTCCCCCACCAAAATCCGGTTGCGCCAGGGGCAGTGCTCGGTGGCCGCCATTCCCGCCGCTGTTTCGTCGGCTGATTGGCTGAGGGGTCGAAAATGAACGCTTTTTAGCTCAAGTGGTTCGATGACTTCCCGCTCGATCAGCCGCTTGAGGGGCAGGCCGGCGGCCCGCTCCAGGAGATGTCCCAGGACGATGAATCCCAAATCCGAGTAGGTGGCCGCGGAATCTGAGATCGATGTCGATCGGGACTCGGCAGCCAGCTGAACCACGGCCGCCTTTCCCGCAGCGCTGCCCCGATCCCCGTCCGGCACCCGTTCGAACAAGGGGAGCCAGGGTTCGAAACCCGCCTCGTGGGCCAGGAGTTGGGCCAGCGAGGGGACCGCAGGAGCATCTGCCAGTTCCGGGAGCCAGAGGTCTACCGGGGCGTTGAGCTCAATCGCTTTCTGGTCGACCAGGCGGAGTGCGGCGGATGAGGTAAATAGTTTAGTTAATGAAGCTATATCAAATAAAGTATCAGGGGTAATCAGCTTACCATGGGGTTGCATGGCAAGTCCCGCACACGCCTCGATGTCGGGATAGTTCGTCGAAACGATGGCCGCCTGGCCGCCGGGAAAGACGCCGCTGTTCACGCCGCGCTCCAGCAATCGGGCGACTGTGGAAGCTTTAGCTCTCATTGTTCAACAAAAAAGACAATTTGAGTGGCAGAAATTGTCGTCTCGCGGGTTTATCATTACACACGGTGTTAAGGAGTGTAACAAAACTGAGACCTTGCACAAAGTAACTAAATGGATAATACGAAACAAAGGATAGAAAATAGATGAGGAGCACTAAATGAATATCATCGATAGATTTCTCGCCTTTTCACTGCTCGGTGCCGAATGGGTGATGTGGATTTTGGTTGTTCTTTCGCTGGTGTCGATCGCGATTATGATCGAGCGAGGGATCTGCTTTTTTGGTCAACGTCCCGATATCTCGAGCTTTCTGGGTGATATCCGGGCGGCGTTGGCCAAGCGGGATATCGACGGTGCGATCAAGCGTCTCCAAGGGGTCAAGGGTCCGGCGGCGACAATCGCCCAAACCGCGTTGGCCGAGGCCGAATTCGGACCGGATGCGGTGGATGAAGCGGCAGCCGGGGCAATGGTTCGCGAGCGCATGCGCCTGGAGCGCAATCTCGCCTTTTTGGGCACCCTGGGCAACAACGCGCCGTTCATCGGTCTATTCGGCACGGTGATCGGCATCATTCAGGCCTTTCACGACTTGTCTCTCAACACCCAGGGCGGGGCCTCGACCGTGATGGCCGGAATCTCCGAAGCTCTCGTGGCCACGGCAATAGGGTTATTGGTCGCACTTCCCGCAGTGGCTGCGTTCAATATTTTCCAGCGCCGCACCAAGACGATCCTGGGGGATGCGGACGCGGTGATTCACGTACTGCTGGCCGGTCTCAAGGGCGAGACCAAGACAGCGGAGTGAGCCGATGGCCGGAGCCACCAAAAGAAATGATGATGATATCATCACCGATATCAATGTTACGCCGTTCGTGGATGTCTGCCTGGTCCTGTTGATCATCTTCATGGTGACCGCCACCTATATCGTAGCCCAGTCGATTCCGGTCGACCTGCCCGAGGCCGGTACCGGCGAGGACGTGGTCACCACCTTTGCCCTGACCCTGACCAAGGACGGGGATCTGTTCCTCGATGGTCGCAAGACTGACGAAGCGCGGGTCAAGCAGAGCATCCGCAAGGCCAAAAAAGAGAATGAGGATGTTCGCGTGATCATTGCCGCGGACAAGGCGATTGCCCATGGTAAAGTGGTACACGTGATCGATTTGATCCGCAAAGAGGGAGTGGCCAAGTTTGCGATCAATATCGATGCCGAGGAGTAGATCGGTCTGCTGATGTTTTGGGGACTTAAAGTAAAAGATGTCTTATCGCTGGTGATTTCAGTGGGGCTGCACGTCGGTTTTGCCGCGGCCCTCGTCTCGGCGCCCCTCGACGAGAAGGAGCGGTACGATACGGTCGATTTGACGGTCCAGCAAGTCAAACGGGAGCCGCCCCCCACACCGGAGCCAGAGCCGGAACCGGAGCCCGAACCGGAGCCCGCGCCCGAACCCGAGCGGCCGCGAAAAAAGAAGGCGCCCAAGCCCGAACCGGTCGAGCCGGAGGACGAACCGGCACCCGAGCCGCTCCCCGAACCCCCGCCGGACGAAAAGAAACCGGAAGCCCCACCCGTCTTCGATCTGGGGGACAACACCTTTGCCGCCGCTGCCGGACAGGGAGCGAACTGGGCCCTGAACCGCTCCGAGGGCAACACCAAGTTTGCCGCGGTGGCCAAGAAGAAACAGCCCTCGCTGAGAAAAACCGCACCCAAGCGGGAAATCGATCCCCGGGGCAGGGGCAGTGGGGCGCGTAAGTTGGTCGCCCTGCGGGATCTCTCCCGTCGGCCCAAGCCCAAGTTCGGCCGTATCGCCCAACCCAAGTATCCCCTCGAGCTGCGCCGGGAAGGGGTAGAAGGGGCGGTGGTGTTGCAGGTGTTTATCGACAAGACAGGACGCGTGACCCGGGCTCGAGTGATCAAGGAGCCCGGGGCCGGACTGGGCAAAATCGCTCAATCCGCCATGCTCAAGGAACTCTGGACACCCCCCCTGGACAAGAGTGGAAAACCGGTCTCCACGGTCATCGTCTATACCTACCGATTTGTCCTAGACAGTTAAAATCTTTGACTAAACGTTTTTTACAAACATAATTGAAACAGGTGTCTATTCATGTCATAACTAGCCCAGTCCAAGACCCTATCAAGCAGGATGGAAAATTGATGACCAGAAGTGTATCTGTACTAAGGACTTGCAAAAAAATAACCCACATTTTTCCGCGAGCCCTAAGTCCAACCGGGAGTGGAAGATTGCGAGCACTTGGGGCCGCGCTGGTGACGGCCCTGCTGTTGGTTTGCGCCGATGGTTGGGCGCAGACACAGACTTTTCTTAAAGACTCCTTTGTTCCCGTACAGCTGTTCAACCCCGCGCCCGGGCCGCTCAATTTCTTGTCGGTGGAATCTCCGGAGATCGGGGATGACATGAAGCCCTCGGTCGGGGTGATGTTCATCTACGAGCACCGGCCCTTCGTCCTGATTGAGTGCGATGCCGCGGACAACTGCGGCGACGACCTTCAGGTCTCTCAAACTAAAACGATCAACATCGTCGAGAACTTGGCCACCATCGATGTCCTGGCCGGGTTTTCGTTTCTCGAGCGATTTCAGGCCGGGATCGGCGTGCCTGTGGTGCTGTGGCAGCGCGGCGACAACGCCTACATTCAGACCATGCCCAACGGCGACGAGCAACTGCTGATCGATGCCGCTGATCCGGGCTACAAAGTCACTGCGGTGGGGGATGTGAGGGTCCACCTCAAAGCGCGCATTATCGGCAACGAGCTGCAGGACGGGCCGGTGCTCTCCGCGGCGGTCATTCCCACACTGCCGCTCAAAAAATGGTTCAAGTTCGGCGAGGGGTACACGGGAGAGAAGAACGTGACCGTCACCGCGCCGAAGATTCTATTCGGCTATCGTTTCGGTCCGCTGCGTTCCTCGGTCAATGTGGGATTGCTGTTGCGGGGCAAGTCCAAGATTCTCTCCTCCGAGGTGGGGCACGCGATCAGCTACGGCGCGGCAGTGGGCTATGCGTTCATTCCCCAAATCGAGTTGATGGGGGAGATCTACGGCAGCAAGTCATTGGTCAGCGAGAACTTCACCGACATCGAAGGGGCCCCCCTGCTGTTTCTGGGGGGGGTGCGGTTCAACATCGGCGATTTCCACATCACCCTCGGCGGCGGTGGGGGCATCATCAGCGGCATCGGCGTGCCCCAATTTCAGGTGGCCGGCGGAGCGGGATGGGCACCCAAATCCGAGAAGAAGCCCGAGGAGTTCACCTTTGAGAAATGGGATGTGGACGGGGACGGCATCAACAATGAGGTCGATCAGTGTCCGGAGAAACCCGAGGACAAAGACGATTTTCAGGACGAGGACGGCTGTCCCGATTTCGACAACGACGGTGACGGCATTCTCGACGGCTACGATTCCTGTCCGATGTCTGCCGAGGACAAGGACCAGTTCCGCGATGACGACGGCTGCCCGGATCTCGATCACGACGAAGATGGGGTGAAAGAGCCGGACGACAAGTGCCCGGAGAAGGCCGAGGACTTCGACGAATTCGAAGATGAGGACGGCTGCCCCGAGGAGGACAACGACAAGGACGGGGTGCCTGACGCCGAGGACTTCTGCCCGAACAAGCCCGAAGACGTGGACGGATTCGAGGATGACGATGCCTGTCCGGATCCGGACAACGACAACGACGGCGTCGCCGACGCGCAGGACAAATGTCCCAACGAGCCGGAGACCTTCAACAACCGCCAGGACGACGACGGCTGTCCGGACAAGGGCAAGCAGCTGGTGGTGGTCACTGACGAGAAGATCGAGCTCAAACAGCGCATCGAGTTCAAGACCGGGTCGGATATCATTCGCGGCGAAGAGTCGTTCGAGATTCTCAACATCGTGTCCAATATTCTCAAGGGCAGCACCGAGATTCGGGTCATCATCGAAGGGCATACCGACAACCGGGGCAATGCAAAGCGCAATCGCGATCTCTCCGCGCGCCGCGCCGAGTCGGTCAAGCAGTACCTGGTCACCCAGGGGATCGCGGCGGATCGACTCGACACCATGGGCTATGGACCGGACAAACCGATCGAATCCAATAAACGGCGCTCCGGGCGCAAGGCGAACCGCCGGGTCGAGTTCATCATCATCAAGCCCCAGCGGCAGGTCGTCGAAGAGGGCGCTGCCGTGGAGGGGGAAACCCCCACCGATGACGAGGGGGCGATGGACTTTACCGTGGAGAGCGAAGAAGAAGCCGAAGAACAGATGGACTTCACCATCGAGCCGGAATAGCCGGTACCCTCCTATTTCGCCAGTACAGGAGTAACCGCGGTTGTATCCTGCTCCCCCGTGCGGATGCGATAGACTTTCTCCACCGGTAGGACGAAGATTTTGCCGTCGCCCACATCACCGGTTCGCGCGGCGTGTAGGATGGCCTCGACCGCGGTGGTCTCGAACGGATCTGAGACGCCCACGTCGACGCGGATTTTATCCTGCAGCTCCATCTTCACCCGGGTGCCCCGGTAGGTTTCCACTCTGGCCAACTCCCCCCCGTGCCCCTGGCACTTGGTGATCGTGAGCCCGTGAACGTCGGCTCGGAACAGCGCTTTGAGCACCTCGTTGAGTTTGTCCGGTCGGATAATCGCGGTGATTAGCTTCATCGTAAACGCTCCCTATTTCGCTCTCGCGGTGATGGCTTGACTGAGCGCGACGGTGTCATCGGCAACTGTTTCGTTGGCGTTGAGCAGGATGGCCCCTTCACCACTGGCGTACGCTTCTTCGGCATGGAGGGGGAGATCCATGCCGATGCCCTCGGCGCGGCGATCCGCTCTGAGCGGGACGGCGGTGCCGATTAGCTTCAGCAATCCCCAGGAGACCAGACCGCTGTAGGCAATCGTGGCGATGATCGAGATTGCTTGAATCCCCACCCGCGCCGAATTGCCATCGAACAGCCCGGTTTCTCCACCCCATACTTGGCGGGCAAATACCCCCGTGAGCAGAGCGCCGACCAATCCGCCGAGCCCGTGGGCGGCCACAACATCGAGGGAGTCGTCGAGCCTGGTCCTGGTGCGCCAGCGGATGGCAAAGTAGCTGGGAAAGGCGGCCAGCACACCGATCATCAATGCCTGCCCCGGACCGACAAACCCGGCGGCTGGGGTGACCGCGACCAAGCCCACCACAATGCCGGTGGCCACGCCCACAGCGGTCGGTTTGCCCGTGCGGATGAAATCGAGGGCGATCCAGACCGTCAGCGTCGCGATCGGGGCGAGCATGGTGTTGACAAAGGCCAGCGCAGCGGTCGTGTTGGCACCCAGGGCGCTGCCCCCGTTGAACCCGAACCAACCGAACCAGAGCAACCCCGCACCCAGCAGCACGAACGGAACGTTGTGGGGTAGCAGCGCCTGCCGGCCGTAGTCCTTGCGCGGACCGATGACGTAGGCAGCGATCAGGGCGGCGATGCCCGCGTTGATGTGCACCACGGTACCACCGGCGAAATCGAGCGCCCCCAGTTGCGCGATCCAGCCTCCGCCCCAAACCCAGTGGCACACCGGCGCGTACACGACCAAGGTCCACAACACGATAAAGATGAGGTAGGGGGCAAAGCGCATGCGCTCGACCACCGCACCGGAGATCAGCGCGGCTGTGATCACCGCGAAGGTGCCCTGAAAGGCGAAGAACAGCAGATGGGGCAGCCCGTTTTTGTCTTCCATGCCGATGCCGGCCAAAAAGAAATGGTGAGCACCACCGAAAAAGCCGCTCCCCTCGCCAAAGGCCAGGCTGTAGCCGAACAGCGCCCAGACGATACCGACGGCCCCCAGGGCGGTAAAGCTCATCATCATCGTGTTGAGCGCGTTTTTGGATCGGGTCAGCCCTCCGTAGAAAAAGGCCAGCGCCGGGGTCATCAACAACACCATGGCACAGGCCACCAGCATCCAGGCTAGGTCGGCAGGGTCGAACGCCACCGCCGCGGTGGCCGCTAGGGGGGTAATCGTCAGTTGTTGCATCTTAGAGCACTCCTTTGTTGAGAATGGCCTCGGGCCGTGAGCCCATGGGGTTAATATCGGCATAAAAATTTATCCGTCAATAAAAAAATGCAAAATATGCAAATTTTAAAAATAATTAATGAGATTTTTAGAGATATAGTTCATCTATTTCTTGCAGAAATTGTTATTTTTGCAAAATATACTAGTCACTACTTCTGGCTGAGCGGGATGGGGCGAGGGGGGGAGAAGCGGTCGGTCGGAGCCCCGAGCAGTTTGACAGTTGGGTTCAACACTGGCACCTACTGGGACAACATCCAACAAAAACGAGGTGAACGATGATCAAGTTCCTCGCACTGTTGATGGTGCTCGTTTTTTCTTTGCTGCACTCGGGATGCACCGGATCCAAAACCCCTCAGGGGCTGTCCGGTTCGGCTGATCTCGTGTTGCTCAACGGCAATTTGCTGACCCTGGACCAGTCCCTTCCCCGGGCCCAGGCACTGGCGGCCATCGGAGACAGAATCGTTCGCGTCGGCACGAACCAGGAGATCGAACCGCTGATTGGGGAGCACACTCAGGTGATCAATCTCGAGGGCCAATTGACGGTTCCCGGGTTGATCGATGGGCACGGACACTACATGGGCTTGGGCGAATCACTGATGGGGATCGATCTGAAGGCGCCCCGCACTTGGTCGGAAATCGTGTCGATTGTCGCCACCGAGGTGAGTCGGGTCGATCCCGGAGAGTGGATTGTCGGTCGGGGGTGGCACCAGGACAAATGGGAGTGGCCGCCCACGCCGAATGTAGAAGGGTCGCCGGTGCACGACGAATTGAGCCGGGTCAGCCCGGACAATCCGGTGATGCTGATCCACGCCAGCGGTCACGGGGTGTTCGTCAATGCCAAGGCCTTGGAGCAGGTCGGGATCACCGCCGCGACCCCGGACCCGCCGGGCGGGGAGATCGTGCGGGATGGATCGGGCCGCGCCACGGGGATGCTGCGCGAGACGGCCCAGGATGCGGTGCGCGATGCCTTGGCACGCTACCAAGCGAGCCTTCCCCCGGCCGAGCAGGAGGCCAGGCTGCGCCGCCAGGTCGAGCTCGCTGCAGCGGAAGCGATCGCCAACGGGGTGACCAGCTTCCACGATATGGGGGAGACGTTCGAGATCATCGATTTGTTGAAAAAGATGGCCGACGAAAAGGCACTGCCCCTGCGGCTCTACGTGGCCATCGAGGAGCCGGCGGAGAAGCTGGCCGAACACCTCGCGCGCTACAAAATGGTGGGGTACGGCGGGGGCTATTTAACCGTCCGTACGATTGGTGAGAAGGTGCTCGACGGGGCGCTGGGGACCCATGGGGGATGGCTGCTCGAACCGTACGCCGATCTGCCCCGCAGCACCGGGTTCAACGTGGTGCCGGTCGCTGATATTCGTCGGTCGGCTGAGTTGGCGATTGAGCACGGTTTTCAAATGGCGATTCAGGGCATCGGCGATCGGGCCGCCCGGGAGCTGCTGAACATCTATGAAGAGAATTTTCGACGTCACCCCACATCTGGGGATCTGCGCTGGCGCATCGAGCACTGCCAGGTGATCCATCCCGACGATCTGCCCCGATTCGCCCGGCTCGGTGTGATCGCCTCGGTGAGGGGGATCTTCGCCACCTCCGATGGCCCCTGGGTCGTCAAACGGTTGGGAGAAAAACGGGCGCGGGAACGGGGCTACCGCTACCAATCCCTCTTCGAGTCGGGAGCAATCGTGATCAACGGCACCGATCCACCGGTCGAGGATATTGATCCAATTGCCAATTTCTACAGCTCGGTCAGTCGAAAAATGATCAACGGCGAGGTTTTTTTCCCGGATCAGCGGATGACCCGACTGCAGGCGCTGAAATCGTACACCTCCAACGCTGCCTTCGCCGCTTTCGAAGAGCAGCACAAGGGAAGCCTGACCCCCGGCAAGTTGGCCGATATCACCGTCTTTACCCGGGATATCATGACCCTACCCGAAGAGGAGATTCGCACGGCCGAGGTGTCCTACACGATTATCGGGGGTCAGCTGAAGTACCGCCGGGAGTAGAACAAAACCCGTGGCGTGATTGGCGGAATTTGCCGCAGTAGGTCGCCGCGGGAGGCCGCAGTACTAGCCGCCGGGTCTGGGGCGCTTGTTCGGATTGACCGAACCGGGCCGGTGGATGCTTCGATTGAACTTTTTGTCCCCCATCTCCTTGCGCATCGCCTCTTCCTCGTCGGGGAGGCAGACCTCCTCGGGGATGCGGCTGCCCACCTTCATCTCCATACCGCAATTCT
>JANQET010000440.1 GCA_028278265.1 Myxococcota bacterium | reverse complement strand
ACCGAGCCCGCCTCTTCCCGCACCCGGGCGCTGATCAAAATTCAAAACGGCTGCAGCCACGGCTGCGCCTATTGCATCGTTCCTCAGGCGCGAGGCCCCGAGCGTTCCTGGTCCCCCGACAAGGTGCGCCGGCGAATCACTGCGCTCAAAGCACAGGGGTACCGGGAGGTGGTCGTCACCGGCGTGCAACTCGGCGCCTACGGGAGCGACCTGCCCGACCGCCCCCGACTATCGGAGTTGGTCGATGAAATAGCCGACCTCTTTCGTCCCGGACGAGTGCGCATCAGCTCCATCGAACCCTGGTCTGTCGACGCCGAGCTGATCAAAACCATCGCCCGTCACGATCGCATCTGCCCCCACCTGCACCTGCCCCTGCAGAGCGGCGACAACGGGATCCTCGAACAGATGGGACGGGAATACACGGCAGAGGGGTACCAGGCGGTGGTGGACGAGATTCGCAGCCACATTCCCCACGCGGCCATTGGTACGGATGTTTTGTGCGGCTTTCCCGGTGAGGACGAACGAGCATTCGCCAATACCCGCACTGTACTGGAACAGATAGGGCCGGCCTATGTCCATGCCTTTCCCTATTCACAGCGTCCAGGGACACCGGCAGCCCGATTGGATGGAGCGCTGCAGAGGAGCGTGGCCAAGGCGCGGGTCCTCGCGATTCGGGAAATCGGGAAAAAATTCACTTACGACTACCGCCGGCATCTGTTAGGACAGAGCAGGGAGGTCGTGATCGAAGAACAGAGGGGCGGGGAGATCAGGGCACTGACCGATACCTTCGTGCCCGCGGTTCTCGATCGGGCCTTCGGAGCGGTGGGAAGTCTCGTCACGGCGAGATTGGATCGCCTGCTCGACGACGGAAGGCTCGCCGCGACTTGCCAATCGCCGTGAGCGTGATATGACGCTGGCGTGCGCAGACCGAGTGGGTCCAACGGAGGCAACAAAGTGGTTCTCAAAGCTTCATTATTCGCCAACATGAAAGAAAAGCAGGTACCGTGCCGCACCCGAGGCTGCGACAACACCTGGACCTGGGAAGCGAACGATCAGCTGCGCTGGATGGGGGAGGGAAAAGACGATCCGCCCCAACGGATGTGTCCCCAATGCTACGCCAAATACAACGATCTGTCCGAAATGCAGGTTCCCTGTGCCAATGATACCTGTGAGAACACCTGGACCTGGACCAAGGTCGCCCGCCTCGCCGCGCTGAAACGAGGCCGCACCGAGCCACCGACGGATCGCCTCTGCAACGGGTGCCGGGACCAGGCCAAGAGTGTCAAGGGCCTCGATGTCCCCTGCCGCGTGCGGGGGTGCGACGGTACCTGGTATTGGACTGCCGAAGAGCGCATGGCCGCCGACGGGGGCACGGACACGGCCAAACCGCCGCTGAGGATGTGTGAGAAATGCTACGATCGATTTCGCCATCTCAGAGACGAAACCGTGCCGTGTCGCATCGCTCAATGCGAGGGAACCTGGCTCTGGACCCGGCGGATGCAGCTCGAAACCCCCGCCGATAAAGGCAATGAACCGCCCCGGAGAATGTGCGATGACTGTGCGGCGATCTTCTCCGAGCTCGAGAGCAAGGAGCAGCCCTGTCGAATCAGCGGATGCGACAAAACGTGGACCTGGACCCGGTTCATGCAGATCGAAGCCCAACGCTTCGGGGACGGCCAGCCCCAACCGAGGATGTGCAACGCTTGTTTCAATCGCTTCCGCGAGTTCAGCGACAAAGAGGTTCGCTGCCGTATCGGGGGATGCAAGAACAGCTGGATCTGGACCAAGGGAATGCAACTCGAGGCTGCGGCCAAAGGGCGGGTGAGACAACCCCGGCGCATGTGCACCGACTGTATGGATCAGATCGCCGAATTCGAAAATAAAGAGATCTCCTGTAAACAGGAGGGGTGTGACGGCACCTGGACGTGGTCCACCGAGGCACAACTCTCTGCATCCCGGACCGGACGCAAGTCCGATCCTCCGGCCAAGCTCTGCCGAACCTGCAAACAGTTTCTCGCTAAAACGACCACACAGACCCTGACCTGTCAAAAGTGCGATACAACCATCACCTGGACCAAGGAACACCAGCTCAACGTCAAATTGGGCGTCTGGTCCAAACCGACCCTCTGCGCCGATTGCCGCCGGGCCAAGGAGCCCGCAGCCAGCCAACAGGCCCAGCGTCAATAGACCTCAGTCGTGAAGTCCATCATTCGGTTCTTCCACCGGCAATAAAAAAACGCACAACAAAATACACGGCAGACTAAAAAAAACACACCCTTTTGGGGTGCCGTGGACCACATAAATTACTGAAATGACCGCCAACTTTCGCCAGGCAGGAAAATGTTTTACAGCAAAATAAATAGTTCGGTTACGCAACTATCATTATTGACGGAAACGCAAGTAATGGCAGCTGCGAATGAATTGTTCGACCTGGTGCCGGATGTCGTATTCTTTGTAAAGGATTTACAAGGACAATACGTTTCCGCAAGCCGCACATTAGTGGAACGATGTGGTCTCTGCTCCAAGAGCGAGCTGATCGGCAAGAAGGCGACCGAAGTCTTTCCCGATCCGATCGGCCAGCGCTACTGGGAGCAGGATCTATGGGTGATCTCGGGGGGCAGACGTCTGCTCAACGAGCTCGAGCTCCATCTGTACGTCAATGGGCAAAAGGGATGGGCGCTGACGAGCAAGATCCCCATTTTCGCTCCCAATCGAACCGTGGTCGGTCTGGTGGGGATCTCCAAAGATCTGCACATCAGCGAGAGCCGGGGACCCAATTTTCCCCAATTGGCCAAGACGATTCGCCACATTCAGAGCCACTTTCACGAGGCACTGCGCATCGAGGGCCTTGCCGAGATGGCGTCCGTGTCGGTCTACCGCTTCGAAAACCAAATCAAGAAGATCTTCCAGATGACAGCGGGTCAGTTCATCACCCAGACTCGAATCGAGGCCGCCTGTCAACTGCTCACCAACTCCGCCAAACCCCTCAGTGAAATTGCAGTGGAGTGCGGTTTCTACGATCAAAGCGCCTTCTCCCGGCAGTTCAAAGCGAGCGCCAAGCTGACCCCGGGCAAGTATCGGCAGATGGCCAAGACGCGCAATACCTATGGGGCTGATCACCCGGCCAATCGACTGAAAATCGCCCGCTAGATTCCCGGCCCTGATAGCCTTTGTCCGAATACCCTCCTTGAACTGGCGTTCACTCCGGCCCCGGGGCGGGGCTGGAGTAGTTACGGGGTGAGCACAAAAGTGTGAACGCTCATCGGCGGGAGGTCGTAGGTGAATTGATTATTGGTCAGGCTGGCTGAGCTCACTTGCACCGGATCAGCGCTGGCCGCGGTGAGGGCAAACGCTTCGGCCGACGAAAAACTGACACTGTGCTCAACACCGAACCGGCCCTCGATTGTCCGATCGGTCTTGTTCAGTGCGACGATGACCAGGCGATTGTCATTGCCCGCATCGACACTGGCATAGATCGAGGAGGCTTGGTGATCGGTGGTGCCGGCAGAAATGGAGGTGTCGCCAAAGGCTCCCCCGGCACCATCGTAGTTGCGGTACATCGCAAAGGCGCCGTAGTGAAAGCTGTGTGATCCGTTGAGGTGCCACAGGTTGGCCGCGAAGATATTCTCCCGACCGAAGATGCCCAGCACGTCGGCCTGGGCCAATCCCCCTGAAATATGGCCGTACCCGCCGTATTGATACTCGGTAATGGCGATTTTGGTCCCCGGGTAATGCTCCTCGATCTTCTGCCGCAGGCGGGGCAACAAGTAAATCGGACCGGGAATGGAATCCACGATCCAGCTGGTTTCCTGATAGGAGCTATCCCACAGGGAGCGGGGTGCCTGAAGCCGCGCCTCGACCACGGCCGGGCTGTTGTTGTCTTCGATGATCCGCACCCCGTTCGCTTCGGCCTCAGGGTACCAATGCAGATCGAGCACATCGACCAACCGCTGACCGCTATCACTGTCCGCCTGGTTGAGCTGATCGAGAAAGTAGTTGATGAAGTCCCCGTAGGTCCCCGAATCCGGCGCGTTCTGCAGGGTGGTGTACCCATACCAGCCGTAACTGACAAATCCGAAGATGGTGGCGCTGCTGTCGACTGCCTTGATCGCGGTGGCAAAATCAATCGTTTTCCCGACAAGTTCGACATAGGTCACCGGATCCGGATGAATCTCCCGGTGGGTTCCCGCCCAGAGATCCGGCTCATTGTCCAACGAGTAAAAAATCGTGCGCATCGGATCGGTGGCGGCATCGGGAAAGGTGGTGCCCACCCAATTGACGAACTCGTCCTGGTAGACAAAATCATCGTTGAGGTCAGGAGACAATACGAAAGGGCTCCCCTTGACCGCCTGGGAGACGTGAAACCGATCATTTAGGTGGTTGGGATCGGAGAGGTCCACATTACCGTTTTTATCCGCAGAAACGTGTCCGCAGATGGGTACCGTGATCAACATCGACGCGTTCGCATCGAGCGCCGCCCGGGTGCGGAAGCGCACGGCCTCGCCAGGGGTGTCGCCCCCTTCCAGGTAGCCGTCGTTCGAGTAGTTCCAGTCCGACCCCGCGTTCGATGCATTGGTCTCCCAATTGTATGCGGTCCAGCGGTTTCCACCGGCCCGGCCAAAGGTCAGGTAGCGGCTGTAGGTGCTCCAATCCGGTTGGTTGGTGCCGTAGATATACGGTGAGATGGCATGCACATCTGCCGAAGAGTCGATGGTGAAATCGATGACAATCGGATCCCCATCGGAATCCGAATCGGCGTCTGAATCCGTATCCGCGTCCGTGTCCGTATCTGTATCCGTGTCCGTGTCGGAGTCGGTATCTCCATCGGTATCCGTATCCGTGTCCGCGTCCGCGTCACTGTCACCGTCCGCTCCGGCGTCGTCGAGATTGGCCGTCGATTCCTCGCAGGCCAAGGCCAGCACACCCATCCCGAGGGCACACCAAATGAAGATTCGCAGCACTGACATGAGTCCTCCTTGACGAATTGACTGTGTTCCTACCGAATAAGTATGGGTGACAAATCGCCACCGCGCACGCCATGGCGCGCGATGCCCTCCGCACACTGTCGAGCTCACAATTCCTTGTACACGCGCGTCAGTGGGGCACCGGGAGTGTTCAATTCAAAATCAGTGAAGTAGCCGAACGGGGAGCGCTGGACCTCAAACCCCGCTTTGGTCAATCGCTGCTCCATTTCGTCGAGAAAGGCCTTGGCCGCAGCGGGGTGCGCCTTCTCTCGGGCCAGATGGGAGAAGGAATGAAATGTGATCCGGTCAGTTCGCCATTTGGTGGTCAGTCGCCGAATCTGCTTCTTCAATTTGGTCGCTTTGACACTCAGCACCGGCTCGTCGTGGGGTTCCACATGGACAAATACCACCACTGTGTTTTCGACTGTCCCGGGCTCAGCCGTATCAGCGGCCTCGTCGAGAACCCGCTCGTGAGGCACCCAACCGAACCGGGTGGCATAGAACAAGATGGCCCGCATGCGGTATTAAACCACCGTCATCCTTTGTTCGTCAACCGTCCGGCCGGCACTCCGCGACTGGAGGTGCCGGCGTTTTTTTTGGGAAGGAACTGAACTTTTCGACCCATAAATGCACTATACAAACGAGAATCTGCTTATTTGCTTAAAACTTGCTTAGCGGGTGTTTGGAAAACTGGTCAAGCTGGTTTTTCAAACACCCGCTCAACTCTCATCATCCCAACCCTCCCCAATTAATACCGAAACGAGCGACGCCGATGACCCCACCCCCCACCTATGAGCCGGCCTCCCTGGGCAGGACGAGAATCACCTTGGCGACATTCTTCTTGAAGTCACTTCGGTACACATAGCTGCCCGATCCACGCAGCTTGAACACCGCCTTCAGCGGATTGGGGAATTCGGGAGGACGATTTCTGCCGTGCTTGATCATCTGTTTCTGCCAATAGATCTGCTCTTTGTTTTGGTTCATACCGACGATGAGCCGACGAAAATCCTCTCTGATTCTCGTCCCGTCCGGTGCATTGATCGGCACGGCCTTGGTTCCGTCGCTCCAGCTCATCTTCCGTTTGAGAAAAATCGCCCTGACCTCATCAGGCTGAATCTGGTCAATATCCACGGAATTATTGACGATAATCAGAATATCATCCGGTTTCGCCGTCCCGGATTCATCGGCGACGACCGCAAATTGAGCGACGAGGACAATCACAAACCCCCAAATCACAGTCGCGTTTCTAACATACCGCGGCCGGTGGGAATCGCGACGCTGTCGATATACCATTATCCTCTTCCTCTATAGTTTAGTGTAGGGGGTATTGGGACCTACGCAAAATCCTCGACCGATCACATGGTCCTCGCCTATCTCGACGAACCGGACGAACCGATGCACCCGGAAGCGCCGGTTTTTGCCTACCAGCTGATGACCGGCTGGGAGTACACGATGTGCGATGACAACGAAGGCGATCCGCTGACGCTCCAAGCGCCGGCGGCCGGTCAATACCTCGATCGCTACGTCTTCAACACCGACGATGTCTTCGACTTTGACTACGACCACATCATCGTCGTCCGTCGGTCCGGTTCGACCATTGAGTTGGATTGTGCCGGAGAGCTCGAAGGATTTACCCAGGTCGGGGGCACGAGTTGGGAGGTGTTGCGATTTTTTATCGATGATCCGCTCAACACCAACGACTGCCAGGATGGGGCACACGTGATCAGCGGCGATCAACCCTTCGGACTGTCAGTGGTGGACACCTCCTACGCCAACTCCTACGGCTATCTCGGTGGGGTCGGCGTGCGACCGATCAACCCCGACCCGATCATCGAATAACCGTGTGGGACAAGCAAAAATGCACCATCTCAACCTGATACCGAAAATCGCAATTACCTGTTTTTATTAATCTTTTAAAAACCCACCTCCCATTTTGGTACGCACAGCAGCGGCTGCCGTGCAGCTCCCCCAAGGGGCATCATCCTCACAACATCCCGTCATCACGCCATATTTTTGTTTACCCGCACTGCGGTACGGGGATTGCTCTGTCTCTTGGCCCAACAGCGATTCAATACACCTGAGAGGGAGCGATCATGACCAAAGCCAACCATCAACTGTCATCGTGGCGTACCGTTCGAACCTTTTTCAAGACCGGAACCTGCTCGGAAGCGATCATGAATGTCCTCGACCGAGCGTTCGACAATCCCCTGGAGCTCGAGGAACACGGTGCGATGCCGCTGGCCGGCGGAATCGCGCAGCAGGGCTACCAATGCGGGATGCTCTGGGGGGCAACCCTCGCTGCCGGTGCGCAGGCTTGCCGGCTCCACGGTGCAAGCCCCGAGGCCGAAGCGGCGGCAATGACGGCCACGCAACGGCTCGTGCAAGCCTTTCGCGATCGGCACAACACACTCAATTGTCTCGAGATCACCGATACCGATTGGAAGAAGAAGTCGGACATGATCAAGAACTTCCTGAAAGGGGGGCCGATCACCTGCACCCGCATGTCGGTTCAATTCGCCCCGGTTGCGCTCAACGAGATTGCCCAAGGGCTTTCCACCGAACCGGCAAAACAGCACTGTTCCAAAGAGAACTGCGCGGTGCGAACAGCCAAACGACTGGGGGCCTCTGCCAAGCACGCGACGATGGCGGCCGGTTTTGCCGGAGGTATCGGTCTGAGCGGTGGTGCTTGTGGGGCACTGGGCGCCGCGATTTGGCTCGTCGGGATGCACTGCAGCAGGGCCGGCTCAGACTACGGAACGGTAAATTCGATCGCAAGTGAGGTCATCGAAAAATTCCTCGCCGCATCCGACTACGAGTTCGAGTGCTCAACAATCGCCGGGCAGAAGTTCGACACCATGGATGAACACGATCGATATCTCCGCGCAGGCAGCTGCAGCCAAATAATCGACGCCCTGGTCGACAGTGCACGCAAGCAGATGTCGGCGGCGTCCGAAGCGGCTTAACGATTCTTGTAGGTCAGCCCGCCGAATAGTAAAAATTGAGTACGCCCAGTAATGGTGCAAGATCGGCGCTCGCAGCCGATAGCTCAGAGAGACTTTTAGGAGCCGATTATTTCAGGGGGCCGAGCGATGAACAGGATGGCGAGGGTGGAGAGGAAGGCATACCACCCGACGACGCCCACCAAATAGACGATCGCCGCTACCCCGGTGGCCCGTGGAATATCGCCGACAATAGCATTGGTGGGATTGCCGGGCTCAAAGTGCACGTCGACGATGGAACCGAGGCGTCTCTCTGCCTCCCGTTCAAGGAGCCCCTCCATATTGGTTGCCATCTTGGAAAAATCTTGGATCGTCTGTTGTCCTCCGGGCCCTTCGAACTCCACTGAATAGACGTTTCTATAGGTGAAGCCGGCGCCTTGCCCCACAGCTCCGGCCTGCTCCTTTGACACCCCTGTCACCAACCCCTTGGCCTGAGCCGTGAGCACTGCGGCCGCGGCCGCATCCGTTTCGGCGTCCAACGCAAAATCCTTTGTGACCATGCCAATCACGCCGAGCACGAAGCCTCCCAGGACGGCGATCCCGAAGAAGGCGACGGGAAGTGCGATGATCTCCGCGTTGTGGGCCAGATAGAGCCCAACTATCAGGGCAATGGTCACCGCGCGCAAGATCCAGGCAACTCTCTTCAGCTTGGAATGATGCGGCCTGACACCAGCTTCGGCCTCACTTCGCGCTTGTTTGGACGAAAGAATTTGGCGTCGTTTCGCCTCCAGATTGGCGGACAGGCCCTTCTCATCTGACTGATTCACGGCGTTCCCTCGTTTCCCTCGAAATTGAGAAAATCTATTCTAGCCCACTGTTCATCCTTGGACGATATTTTGGTGCCCCCATTCAATCGATACCCTCGTCGACGGTGCAGGCAAGCAAATGTCCGCAGCACTGCAAACGACTTGACTGCGATTACTTCGGCAGATCCAATTCGTAGTGCTTGCTCAGGTCCAACGGCGGCTTGGGGCCGTTGAGCGGTTTCTTGTTTTTGACATACCAATCGAACCATTCAATCTGCCGGTGCAGCACGTCCACTCGGCCCGGGCGGTTGCGGTTGCCGTGGCCTTCGCCGGGGTACTGTACCAGGCGCACCGCCGGGTGGTTGTTCATTTTGAGGCGGCGATAGAGCTCCAGGCTCTGTTCGGGATGAATCCGAGTGTCAGCAGTTCCACCGTAGATCAGCACTGCGGACTTGCTTTGATGGGCCCAATAGATCGGGCTTCGTTTCAGACTCAGCTCCCACATCTGCTCCAGCGGTTTTCCCGAGTGGACATACAGCTCCTCATACGGAATATCGGTCGTCCCGCGCTTGCTGATCAAATTGCTGATCCCGACGAACACGCACACCGCGCGGACATACTTGGTGTAGTAGGTGGCAAACCAGGCCGCCGCGTACCCCCCATAGGAACCGCCGGCCAACCCGACCCGCTCCCGATCGGCCAAGCCCTTTTTGACCAGGGCGTCGATACTGTCGGCAATATCATCGAACTCTTTTCCGGCCGGGTCTTCGAACCCCTGATGGGCGAACTCGAGACCGTATCCGGTGCTCGCCCGGTAGTTGGGCATGAACACCAGATACCCCTTGCCGGCCATCACCTGCGCGGGTGAGCTGTAGAAGGTATTCCACCCGTCGGCCCGCCGGGCCTCCGGCCCCCCGTGCACGTAAACAATCAGCGGATAGGTGTTACCGGCGACGTAGCCCACCGGGTAGATCAGGGGACCCTCGACGGTGACCCCATCCCTGGCCTTGAACTTGAACACGGTCTGTTTGCCCAACCGCCGTTGAGCGATCCAGGGGTTGAGGGTGGTCATTTTTCGGGGCTTCTTGTTGACGATCCAGTGGTAGAGTGCCGATGGTTCTTTGGGGGTTGAGGCGCGAAACACCAGCTGGCGAAAATCTTTGGTGTAGCTGGGTCGCCCGAACACCAGTCCGTTTTTCCGGGTGTCGAGGAGCATCCGACGCCGCCCCCCCTTGATGCTCACAATGGAGTAGGTGGATCGGGTTCCCTCGGCGCTGAGATAGAGGATGGCCCCATCTCTGATGAAACCGGCCCAGCTCACATGCCCCTTGAACTTCCCGACCGTAAGGTTCTTCGCCTTTCCACCACTGGTTTTGATCACATAGACCTGGCTGACCGCGTGGTCCATGCGGCTCATTGCCGCGGTGTAGACCAGGTGCCGGCCATCCGGACTGAACGAGTAGCTACCCAATTTACCGGGATTGTCGACGAGCATTTGGGATTTTTTCGTTCGAACGTCAATCCGATAAATCCGGCTGAACATGTAGTGGTGATCCACCAAGTTCTTGGGCGACATCGCCGCAGCGATCATCTTCCCGTCCGGGCTGAACTCGAAGCTCCAGGCGCTCTTCCCCTGGGTGAGCTGGACCGGCTCCTGGTTCTCTTGGGGTGATTTCAGCTTCAACAGGTAGATGTTGCGGTGTTTCAGCTGCTCTTCGTAAAAAACAATTCCGTATCCCTTCTCCTCAAGGGCGGTTTCCCGTTCCGTAACAGGGGTGGTCGCAATGTAGGCCACCTGTTTCCCCGACGGGTGCCACCTGAAGAACGACACATTGCTCTTGGACCGGGTGATCTGAGTCGCCTCGCCGCCACCTAGTGGAATCGACCAGACCTGGGTTTTCGCCTCCTCTCCGCGGCTGGTGAGAAAACCGATGGAGCTGCCGTCCGGGCTGAACCGGGGAGACGACACCCTCACCTTCCCCGTAACGAACGGGCGCACCTCGCCGGTCCGGGTCGAAACGACAAATAACTCGCTGTACGCTGCACCCGCCGGATCAGCAGCTGCCGGCGTTCGCGATACGGTGTAAGCGATCCACTTACCGTCGGGGCTGATCTGATGCGCCGAACAGGTTTGAGTGGCGATCACATCATCAGCGCTCAACACCTGGGCCGCGCCAGCCCAGCGAGACAACATCGCGACGAGCAACACGGAAAAAAGAAAAACGGTTCGGGGCAAACGATTCATCGAAACACCTCTTTTCTCGACCTACAAACAACGGCTTGGTGATCCCTACGACATATGGTCGGCAAATGCACCACCATTTTGGGCGCAACTTGCAGACTTGACTGAGAATTGATTTGTCGCAGATGTGAGCGCCGGGGGGGACTCGTCAGATGCCTTCAACAGTGACATTGCCCACACCGCTGCGGGCTCTAATGATGTTGGCAGAACTGTTGTCGGTGATGATGCCGGAAATCCGCTCCGTCCCCATGCCGCTGGAAACGGCCAGCTGGTAGCGGCTCGCGGGAACGTAGAATCTCACGTTGCCCACACCGGATTTCAGACTGGCATCGAGCGGTGCGGTCCTCGCATTGAGAGAGATGTTGCCGGCCCCGGTTTTAACGCGATATCGGGTGCTCTGGCAATCGACCCCCTCGATATTCCCTGCGCCGCTGCGTATATCCAGCTCGCCGGACACCCGGGAGAGGAGAACATTGCCGGCGCCGGTGGTAATCGCCACGTCACCGGTCAAATCGGCGATTTCAACGTTGCCCGCACCGAGTCGAATGTCAGAGGCTACTTGTGCCGGCACCGTGAGAAAATATTGACCACTGCACGACATATGGCACTCCATGGTCAGGCGCATGGTCGACCCGTCGACCACCACCTTGTGATCGGGTTCCCGACCGCGATATTCGATATCGGCTTTTACCGAGGAAGTGTTGTCCTTGGAGACTTCGATTATTACGTCGGCGGCATCCACATCGACGACCAGGTGGGTGATGGTCTTGTCTTCCACCACTGCTGGAAACGAAAGGGACTCGGTGAATTCCTTTTTCACACAACTGCTGGTCATTAAGACCAAAAGCACTATAAATCCGGACAGTTTCATATCATCTTCCTTCTTGTTGATCTATTCCGTCCAAACGCAGGAAACCCCGTTCACACCCATAAGACGCACGCCCGCAAAAAAAGGTTGCACACTGTCTGTGAAAAAGGGGGGCTTTTTATGCCACGCCGAACAGTGCCAGGAGCTCATCGAGGTGTTGGATAGTCGCATCAGGGGAAAAGTCGTCCGGCTCCGGTGTGATCGATTGGTAAGGCTGGTACTGCTTGGTCAGGACAGCCCCCATGCCAAGCTTCTTGGCCCCTTGAATATCGGCGAGCCAGTTATCACCGACATAGACGCACCGTTGCGGGGACAGACCCAGCTCGTCGATCATCGTTTCGAACGGCCTTGGATGGGGTTTGACAAATCCCACCTCGCCGGACACCACGATGCACTCGAACAGCTCGGTGAGTCCGATCTTGGTCAGGCTGTCCCGGATGGACCGGCCGCAGGGATAGTTGGAGACCAGGGCCAACCGATACTGCCGGGCCAATTTCTGCAGCAAGGGCAACACCCCATCGGGCAGACTGACCACCCGCACGAACGTTTCGTATCGCACGGCGACCAATCGCTCCACTTGCTCGACAGTCGGTTCCTCTTCATAGAGAAACCGAATCAGCTCCCGGCAGATACCGGGTAGATCCGCTTCGATGTAGCCGTTGAGATAGGGGGCCATCAACTGCCGATCGCGCAATTCGGCCAGTCGCTCGACATCGCAGTTACCGAACATCTCGCGAAGCGCATCGATCAGGGCGCTGTTTTGAGCGGTGACCTGCCGCGGACCGAACTCGATCAAGGTGTTGCCGTAGTCGAAAACGACGGCGTCTACAGAGTCGGGGGTAAATTTGTTGTGCTGCGTCATCTCTCAGTGTTCAATCGGTGTTTGTCGGCCGCAGCTCTACCACCATCCCTCGAAAAGGACAAGCATCGCCGGCTCAACCGGATCTCACGCCGCACGGGAACGAATCTCCGCAGCCTTCTTGGCCCCTTTCTGCCAGCGGTTTCGCTCCAAGCGCCACCAGAACAGACCAGCCGCAACCGTCAGCTCGACGCAAACGCCGATCCAACCCCCCGGGGCCCCCATGTCAGCCCAGTATCCCAGGACGAGCATCGCCGGCGGGGTGAAAACCCACGCGACAATGATGCTGACGAACGCCGGGTAGCGCACGTCCCCGGTCCCCTTCAACGCGCCGCGGGCGATGATATTGGCGCCGTCGAACAGCTGCAGCACAGCGGCGATGATGAACAGATAGGTCGCGAGCTGGATCAGCTGGGGATCGTCACTAAAAATCTGGGCAATATGGCGTCCGAAGACGATCAGGATCACCGTGAATATTCCGGTGTAGACGCCGGTGACGAGCATCGCCAACCGGGACACCCTCTTGACCAATTCCATCCGGTTGGCGCCCACGGCCTGACCGGACAAAATGGAGACCGCCTCACCGATGGCAAAGGCCGGCAAAAAGGAGAAGTGGATCACCTGCAGCACGATCTGGTGCGCCGCCATGTGGGTTTCGGCGTACTTGGAAATCATGATCGTCAGCACGGTGAAACAGCTCATCTCGACGAAAAACTGCGTACCGGTCGGCCAACCGAGTTTCCACAAGGCCGTCAGATGGTGGCGGTTCATTCCCTTGAATTTGAACCCCCATTTGGCCTGCACGAACAGGATCACACCGGCTTCGATACAGTTGGCGACCACTGTGGCCCAGGCCGCTCCTTCGACCCCCCATCCCAACTGCACGATCAGCAGGTAGTCCAATACAATGTTGCTGATGTTGGCCGAAACTGTTGCGATCATCGGGGTGCGGGAGTCGCCCAGTCCCTGTCTCACCTCGCGCATCGCGCAAAAGGCGAGCATCGGGATGATGCCCAGGATGCGAATGTTGAAATAACCGGTCGCCGCACCGGCCGCTTCGGGGGTCGCGGTCAACGGGGGCAACAGATCAGCAAACAGTTTACCGATCAACAGCACCACGAGCCCAATCGCGCCGGCCCAGATCAGCGCAGAACCGAGGTGCGAACCCACCCGGCCGTGTTCACCGGCGCCCGCATCCTGGGACACCAGTATTTTGGTTCCCTGTAAAAAACCGAAGGGGAAGCAGATCAAAACCCACGCCGCTGTTGCGGCCAGGCTCACCCCGGCCAATGATGATGAACCGAGCCAACTGACAAAGAACGTGTCGACCAAGGTCATCGTGGCATAGGAGATCATCGATAGAGCAATCGGCCAGGCCAGGCGGGTCAGCTCGGCAAACGGCTTCTTGTCCCAGGAGAGCGCTTTAACTTCATTTGACATCACAATCACCGTCACAATCCGAATAATCCAAATTCAACAAAAAAAAACCGCGAGCCTCACTGAAGCCCGCGGCAGATTAATCAACGCGATTCGTGAAGAGGTTTAGCCGGTCTCCTCCTCGAAAGCGTCTGCCGCGTGGCTGAGCGCGAATGGCAGCACCGCAATTGAGGTGTTTCGCGCTCCGGGCGTTTTTTGGGGCAGACGGTTCATCGTTGGTCCTCGCTCAAATTACCTCTATCCTCATCTAGTCATTTCTCGTTAAAAGTCAACATGTTTTCTGGTTTGCGACGTCTACTTCGCACCCGCGGTGCGCCACCACCGCAGTGCTTGCGCGACGATCTCCCGATGGTCAAAGGCCAAGGGGGGTGGCCGTCGGGCACTGACCCACTGGGCATCGGCAGCGTCGTCCCCTGCTCGGACCTGTGATCGGCTGAACGCAACCCGTCCGGCAAAGGCCACGGCGATGTTGCGACCACGGGGATCCCGATCGGGCCGGCCGAAAGCGCCGATCTGAGTCAGTCGAACGCCCCGCAAGCCGGTCTCTTCGAACAGCTCCCGTTTGGCCGCATCGAGCAGATCCTCTTCCATCTCGACGAACCCGCCGGGCAGGGCAAATCGGCCCTCAAAGGGAGGGTGACCCCGTTCGATGACCAGCACCTCCAGTCGTTGGCCGGTCTGGCGAAATACCACCGCGTCAACAGTCACCATGGGTCGGGGATAGGAATAACAGTAGGTCCGTTCGGTGTTGCGAGTTGACATGATCCTCAGGGGTGCAGGGGGTTATTGTTTGGCTTTTCCGGTCATCGGAACAAAGCGCACGGGCAGGGTTTGTTCTTCGACCAGCTGGCCCTTCGCCTTTCTCAGCACCTTCAAATCTTGAAAGGTACGACCGACCGGAATGACCATCCGTCCCCCCTCTTTGAGTTGCCGTTTCAACGGGGCGGGGATCATCGAAGGGGCAGCGGTGACAATGATCCCATCAAACGGCCCATGCTCGGCCCAGCCGTCGTAGCCGTCCCCCACCTTGGCCGTGACCGCATATCCCAGACGGGTCAACACCTCTTTGGCGCGCCGCGCCAGCGGGGCAACTATTTCTATTGTGTAGACCTTCACCCCCATCGCCGCGAGCACCGCCGCCTGGTAGCCCGAACCGGTGCCCACTTCGAGCACCTTGTCGCCCTTTTTGACCCGCAAAGCCGCGGTCATGTAGGCCACGATGTAGGGCTGGCTGATCGTCTGTTCTTCGCCGATCGGGAGCGGGTGATCGGCGTACGCTTCCCCCTGGTATTGTCGGGGCACGAACTCGTGACGGGGCACAACTCTCATCGCCGCGAGCACCGCGGCGTCATCGATACCGCGAGATTCGATCTGATCGGCCACCATCGCCATTCGACTGGCGGCGAAATTGTCTTGCTCACTCACACTCGACCCACATGCACCAAAACAGAACATCAACACGATGGCGAATCGAAGTCGCGGTGAATCGAGCCACCGCTCCCTCTCTTTTACAGCGATCCCCGTCGATATCACAATTTACCTCAACATCGCTTCTGTGCCCACGATTAATATAGCGATCGATTTTTCCCTGTCTGCCAAAAGTGTGTGTGCCGGCTCATTTCCCCCCTGTGGTTTGGCCCATCATCGCTTCGCGCTTTGCCCTGTACGGGGTTGCGGCGTTCCAGTTGGGGAAGGTCGCCTCCATGCCCAACCGATACCCCACGGCAAACAGCAGCTGCAGGTCTTCGATCGTTCCGCTGAGGTCCCATTTTTCGTCATACTCGTCGCTCGGCCGATGGTAGTTCGCCTCCTGATATTGCCGGCGCTTACCCTTAGCCCACTTTTCGCCGTACAGACGATGATCCGATCCGGGCGAGGTATTCAGTACGGGTACCCCCAGCTTGGCAAAGGGAAAGTGATCCGATCGGTAGAATGCCCCCCGCTCGGGCGTCATTTCCGGGCGCACCACCCGTCGTTGTCGTTTGGCCGCCTCGACCAGATACCCATCCAGCTCGGACTGCCCGTGTCCGACGATCCGAATATCGCGCATTGGGCCCCAGATATTTAGCGCGTCCATGTTGATCACCGCCACGGTCTTGTTCAAGGGGAACAGGGGATGGGCCACATAGTGATAAGCCCCCAGCAAGCCCTGTTCCTCGGCAGCGGTGGCAAAAAACACGATGGATCGCCGGGGTGCCGGGCGAAGCGCGACAAACGCCTCGGCCAATTCGATTAGCGCCGCTGTGCCGGTGGCGTTGTCCAGCGCACCGTTGTAGATCTGATCCCCCTCCAAGGTAGGGTCTTTTCCCAGGTGATCCCAATGGGCCGTGTAGATGATGCTCTCTTCGGGCCGTTCGGTACCTGGGAGCACGCCGATCACGTTTTTGGAAACGGTCTTCCTGATTTGGTTCTTCAGTTTCACCGAGGCCCTGAGTCCCAATCGTACGGGCTTGAATCCTCGCTTGGCCGCTCCGGCGGTCACCTGTTCGAAATCGAGCCGGGCCGCGGCGAACATCTGACGCGCCGCATCGAGAGTGACCCAGGAATCCAGCGCACAACGGGAGGCGTTGTCATCCGGGGTGGCCAAACTGAATTGGGGTCCGGTCCAGCTGTTTCTCACCACGGCCCAGCCGTAGCTCGCCGGCGCAGTGTCGTGAATGATGATCGCTGCGACGGCCCCTTCTTTTGCGGCCTGCTCGAATTTGTAAGTCCAACGGCCGTAGTAGGTCATTGTCCGACCGGTAAACAGCTCGGCATCTCCAGAGGCAAACCCCGGATCGTTGACCAGCATCAGCACCGTCTTTCCCTTGACGTCAATCCCGGCGTAATCATTCCAGTCGTGCTCCGGTGCGTTGATCCCGTATCCCACGAACACGATCTCCGAATTCTTGACCTGGACCTTCTCCTGCACGCGCACGGTGCCGCCGGCGAAATCATCGGCAAAGGCGAACGTCAGTCGTTTGCCCTTGCCCTTGATGGACAACACCGTACTCGGATCAGTCTCAATCTCGACCAGGGGAACCTCTTGAAAATAGCTCTCTCCGTTGGCCGGCTTGAGGCCGGCAAATTTGAACGCATCGTGGAGGTAGTTGGTGGTCTTCTCCTCCCCCAAAGAGGCCGGGGCCCGCCCCTCGAATTCATCAGCACTCAGACGGGCGACCCGTTTGCGATAGCCCTCCTCGTCCACACTTTTTTGCGCTTCCTCGAAATTGGACGGTGCTCCCTCCCCTTTGTCCGCCGTCGCGGTCGGCACCGCCGGCTGCTCGGGCACCGATTTTTCCTTTATCGGTCTCGTGGGGGACACTTCTTGTCCGCTACACGAGAAGAGATGGACCAATCCCAGCGCCACACCAAAGAGGCAGTAACGATTGTTTTTGCACACGTTGGTTCCTTTCGTCGGAGGCATTGTCGGCTCAAGCCAGAGCGTACCCTGTTGTGATAACAAAGGGGACAAAAAAGTAGGGAGCGCCGCGGAAGGGGATTCATCGTCATAAGGAACGAAGAGGGGTAAAAAAAACCCGGGGGAAGACTCGGATGTGGTAGTTTCGACAAATGTTACCTCTTGGACGACTCAGCACTCGCCTCGGAAAGGAGCAATGACGCGATGGCTTCATCCAATTCAAAGAGATTACTCAAGAAAATACTGAAGATAAGCGGCATCGGTTTTGGCGTGCTGATCTTGATCGGCGTCGGCCTGTTTGTCCACGTGTGGTACTTCAAACCCTTCAACATCAACCTGTTTTTCGGACGGACCGCGCTCCAATTTGCCTTGGACAGCCCGGAGATGCTCAGCTCGCTCCGGGTCCTCGAGCGCTTCGGTATCGATGGTCACAACGCCAAGCTCAACGATGCGAGCACCGCATTCATGGATCGGATCTTCGCCCGACTCCACGAGACCCACAAGACGCTGATCACCTATGAAGACGAGGATCTCTCCAAGGAAGACCGCCGGTCCAAGCAGGTGGCGCTCTACCTGTTGGACTTGATCCTCGAGGCCGAGCCGTTTCGCTTTCACAACCACCCGGTCAATCAGATGTTCGGCGTTCAAAACGGCTTCCCCTCGTTTATGGACTCGATTCACCAGGTCAACTCCACGGACGATGCCGAGGATTACCTGGCTCGACTCACACAGATCGGACGCAAATTCGATCAGGTGATCGAGGGACTGAAACATCGCGAGAAGAAAGGCATCCTGCCGCCCCAGTTTCTGGTGGACAAGGTCTTAGAAGAGATGCGCAATTTCGTCGGCACCCCGTCGGACCACGGCATTCTCTACACATCGTTCATCAAAAAAATGACCGAGGCCAAGTTCAGTGAGTTCGACCACGGTCGCTTCGCCTCAGAGGCCAAAACCCACATCGAGACATCGGTCTACCCGGCCTATCGGCGGTTGATCGCCTATTTCGAAGAGCTCGATCTCAAGGTCAGCGGCAATTTCGGCGTGTGGAACATGCCCAACGGTGAGGCGTACTATCGCTTGGCGCTCAAGTTCTTTACCACGACCGACTATACCCCCGACTACATTCATCACTTCGGACTCAAAGAGGTTGAACGGCTGCAGGGCGAAATCATTGAAATATTGACCCAGCAGGGGTGGGATACCTCGACCGGCTTTACCGCGGCACTCAAGGCGTTCTCAGAGGACCAGCGGTTCTACTACGAAGACACCGAGCAAGGGCGCGAAGCGATCCTCCGTGACTATCAAACCATCATTGACGAAATATCGAAGGGCATGCCGTCGGTGTTCAACGTGATGCCCCAGGCGTCGGTAGGGGTCAAACGGGTGCCCCAGTTCAAAGAAAAGACTGCACCCGGCGGGTATTATCAAGCCCCGGCCATGGACGGCTCCCGCCCGGGGGCGTTCTACGCCAATCTGTTCGACATCAAGGCCACGCCCCGCTACGGGATGCGTACCCTGGCCTACCACGAAGCGGTCCCGGGTCATCACTTTCAGCTGACGATTCAACGGGAGCTTAAGAATCTGCCGTTTTTTCGCCGGTTGATCCCGTTCACAGCCTATGCCGAAGGCTGGGCCATGTACGCCGAAAGGCTGGCCGGTGAGCTCGGCTACACCAAGGATCCGTACGACAATATCGGCCGCCTCCAGAGCGAGCTCTTTCGCGCCGTGCGCCTGGTGGTGGACACGGGCATTCACGCCAAGCGCTGGAGCCGGGAACAGGCCATCGAGTACATGCTCTTGAACACCGGTATCGCCGAGAGCGACGTGGTGTCTGAAATCGAGCGGTACTTCATCCTCCCCGGACAGGCCTGCTCCTACAAAGTGGGCATGACCAAATTCCTCGAACTGAGGGAGTTGGCCAAAAAGGAGCTCGGCGAGAAATTCGACCTCCGCGATTTTCACGACGTGGTACTGCTCAACGCCGCTCTGCCCCTGACCATGCTCGAAACACTGGTGCGCGATTACATCGCCCAACAGAAGAAGAGTTGACCCCCGGCTGAGCCGTTTTTCCCCCTCAATGTACTATTTTCCAGTGTATCCGATTCTATTTTCCTCGACTTCGAATTACACAACTGTTGTAATCAGAGTTATATGAGAAGGTCTCAACACCATCAAAGGAAGACAATCATGACCGAATCACAA
>JANQET010000428.1 GCA_028278265.1 Myxococcota bacterium | reverse complement strand
GGGCGTCCAGCTCGCCGACGATTGCTGCGGTGAAATCGTGGGCCGATGTATCGGATAAGACAAGCCCGGGCACTGTTACCGGTGAGGGGAGATTGGGCACACTCGATGGCCGAGGGCGAGGGGCTCGGCGACGGGTTGTTGGCTTCGGCTTCG
Organism: Myxococcota bacterium; assembly: GCA_028278265.1. GTDB lineage: Bacteria > Myxococcota_A > Polyangia > JAAYKL01 > JAAYKL01 > JANQET01. Next base: position 13,012 of record JANQET010000428.1, on the reverse strand, counting down.
GCTGTTTTTTTGGCGGGGGCTCGTGAATAGTGATCGTCCGTGTTTTCGCCGGCGGTTCAGGCGGCTGATCGTCGATCAGGACGTTGACCTTGGTCAGCAAGACGACGAGCAGTGCGTTCACTACCAAAGAAAGGAAAACCGCCGCAAACCGCTGCCGATATCGCCTCATAGCTCCTGCTCGACCGCGACCGCCACATCGGCGATGCCGGCCAGACGGCACTGATCGACCACCTTGACCAGCATACCGGTCTCCACCTGCCGGTCCGCGACGACCAGAATATTCTCCACCCGTGACCGGGCGTTGATGTCGCGAATTCGGGCCTGCAGCATCCACTCCTGGACCGGTTTTCCGTCCACGAAAATCTCGCCCCGCCGTCCAATGGAAACCCGCAGGGATCGCTGGTCTGCGGTCTGTGCGGTCCTGGCCCCCGGCCGTTCGATATCCAATTTGTTGTCCCGGATGAAGGTGGTGGTCACCATGAAGAAAATCAACAGGATGAACACCATGTCGATCAGCGGCGAGATATTGACGTCGGCCTCGCGGCGGAGTCGCTGCAGCGACAGCCTACGCATGGTTCAACTCCGCAGAAGAGTGCTGTTTTACCGCCTGCCACACCGCCTTCAGCTCATCTCTCAATTTTTCTTCGCGGTGGTGCAACAGCTTGCTTGCGATCACCCCGGGGACGGCCACAGCAAGCCCCAGTTGCGTGGAGATCAGCGCCTCGGCAATACCCCCTCCCACACCGCCGCTCTGGGCAAACAGTTCCATGGTGACCAACGAGGCGAAGGTCTCGATCATCCCGGAAACTGTGCCGAGCAGTCCCAGCAGCGGGGCAATGGCGCACAGGGCGCCGATGGCCTTGCGGTAGAGATCGAGCCGGTTATCGGTTTCCAGCAGCGCCAGATTGACATCGTCGGGATCATGGGTGTTCGAGTTCGAATGGGTGTTGACCACTTGGGCAAACACCCCCTTGCCGCTGTTGGTTCCGTCTTTCAGGTATTCGATGAGCGGCTGCTCAAATCCCTTGCGCAGAGAAAAGTACCGCAGGGCGAGGAAGTACCAGAGGAGCACACCGACCGCCAACAGCGCGGGCATGACGTATCCGCCATCGTGGAGGAACTTACCGATGGACGCCAATTCCGTATGGAGCGAATCTCCACTCATACCGCCACCGCAGCCTGGGAAGCGGTCTGGGTTTCGGGCGCTGCCGGGCGGGGACAATGCAACTGGTTGAGCAACCGCAAGGCATTGGTCTCCATGTCGCCGAGCACGTGATCGACCCGGCTGGAGAGAATCGCATGAAAAAAGAGCGCGGGAATGGCGACGATCAAACCGAATTGGGTGGTCAGCAGCGCCTCGGAGATACCGCCGGAGAGCATTTGGGGATCGCCGGTGCCATGCACCGTGATCACCTCGAAGGTGCCGATCATACCGGTTACCGTGCCCAGTAAGCCGAGCAGAGGAGCGACCGCCGCCACGATGTTCAGCACCGGCAGGAAGCGCTCCATCCGCGGTTTTTGAGCGAGGATTACCTCGTAGACCAGTTCTTCTTGTTGTTGCCGGGGTTGTTTGCGGCTGCGCAGAATGACCATCAACACCTGGGCCACGGCACCGGCACTGTCTTTACACACCTGCTTGGCCCTGTCCCAGGCCTGTTCTGCGATGTGCTGACCCACTTTCTTCATCAAGTGATCCGCATTGGTGTGAATACGGCGCAGGACGAAAAAGCGTTCCAGCAGGATCAGCAGGGAAACGACGGCCAGTAGCAGAATGGGCCACATCACGAAACCGCCGGATAGAAAAACGCCCCAAATACCGTCGTCCGCCCGGACATGGGAGGTCTCCTGATCCGTGGGATCGAACAACAGGACCGAGCTCAGCTGGGCCCCGTCGGTGCCAATCGTCTGTTGTAGGCGCTCATCGGCGGGTTGAACCACCTTCAACCCCCCGGCGTCGACCGGCGCGAGCATCCCCCCGAACCGGGGATCGAGACCGGTCGCCGATACGCGGGAGACCCAGAGAATATCCCCCTCCCGCTGGGCACCGCCTTTGTCGAAGTACGTTCCCCGCTCGATACGCACCGATCCCAGCTCATGGAGGCGCGTGGCAACCGATTGAAACAACTGCCCGATACCCGGTTCTGTTCGAACATTTGGCGGCGGGTTCAACTGCATCCGCGAAAGCGCCGTCCCGGTTTGGGAAAAGAAGTTCGCCAATGGATCGGCGCTGTCCAGCTCGGGTTGCGCTTGCCAATTTCGCGTCAAAGCCTCTTCTTGCTGATCATTTTCGAGGCGCAGTTTGGTCAGCTCGGCCGACAAGCGGGAGACATCACTTCTGATCTCCGCCAAGGAGCGCTTTCCCTCCTCTTCCAGCTGATCGATTGCAGAGCGCAATGCCTGGTGTTCCACTTCGAGTAAGCTGCGCTCGCGAGCTTGGGCTTCTGCAAAACTCGGCCGCGTCGTGGCACCAGCGCTCGCTGAGCAGAGGACGATCACGGCAAAAGACAAGACCAATCTACGCATCTCAGTTTCCGTTCTCGACCGGCGGTAGCCGTAAATCGAAAGTTCCCTGGCGAATCTGTTTTTCCATCGCCTCGAACAGCGTCTTCATCGCGGCGGTGAAAGCACTGTCTTGTCTCGCCGTGAAAATGAAGTCGCCGTTTTTCGTTTTCACCGCCTGGCCGAAGGTAGTCCCGTTAACCCTGAAATAGAGTGCGGACATGCCGATGTGGATCACGTCGGCGAGAACGGTCTGGTCGTTCAGCGAGATCACCTGTTGGTGTAATCCCACTTCTTCGGTCAGCTGAAGCTCGTCTTCCACGACGCGCCACATTCTCGACAGGGCGGTTGTCGCGTCGATGCGCTGTTGTTCAAGATCAGCTATGATATCGTTTACTGCCCCCAACCGTTTGTCCCGTTTGAACGGTAGTGATCGTTTAATCTGCTCGGCCAACACTTTTGCGGCCTGCAAGGCGGGGACCCGAAACCGGGCCGTCTCCAAGCGCCGCTGCTCGGTTCGATCCCGCTGCTCGGACGCCATCGTGCTCAGCGTTTGTCGGCGCACCCGTTCTTTGCCCAGCAGGACTTTGAGATCAGCGATTTGAGATTGTAGGGCGTATTTCTCCTGGGTAATTCGGGAACGCAGATCTTCGAGCTGTTGCTCTTTTTCGTCCACCCGAAGGCGCAGCTCGACGAGCGCTTTGCTTTTACTCGACTCAGTGGCCTGCGCAGCGCCGGATAGTCCAACGCCGATCGCGATGGCCACGGTCATTGCCATATTGCTCTTGTTCATGTTTTCAATTCTTCCTTGGCGCCAAAACATCTCATCACGGCGGGGGCAGTTTCGCCCGCTCGCTCGGCGGCGGATTACTCGATCTTACCGATATAACCGATGGAGCCGTGGCTCACCATTACCGGCTGGGTCGCGGGCACGCCGGTGGCCGGATCGTAAACGTAAATCCCGTCGCCCGCATCGGTGAACAGGGGCACCACCAACTTGCCGCCTTCCACGGTCAGAGCGTTGGCATACATACTGGTCGCCGGAACGGGCAGGGGCTCGACAGTGCGATTGTACAAGTCCACCTTGACCATTCTCATCATCCGATCATTGACCCAGTCGACCGGATCGCTCTCCAGGGCCGGGATGTGGAGCGAGCCGTAGACAATGCCGTTGCCGGCGTAAACCGAAAAATTAATGTAACTGCCCGTTGCCGATTCGCCGTCGAGTACGAGGGGGTGCTGGGAGAGATCTATCTCCCAAGTGGGATCGAACTCGGTCTCGCCGGCCCGGATGCGCAGGAAGCCGGCTTTTTGGCCGGGCACCCAACCCCAGCTGGCGATAGCCGAGATGTAGAGATCCCCTCGCTCGTCGACGAACGTACTCGTCCCGGTGCTACCCATGCGACCGCCATAGGCGAATCCGCGATTGGTCTCCGCGATGACCTTCTCCACCGTGAGGGTCACCGGGTCGATGACCGCGACATGCACCCCGTCGCGAGCCATCATCATATTATTGTAGGACTGGGAGAGCACCACGTAGAGCTTGCCGTCCTTGATCGCCATGCTCGTGGGCTCGGGGGTAGCGTCCGGCGGGGTCTCGGGATCATCGTCATCGATCGCGTACATGGACAGGTCGACCTCCCCGGTCTTCTCCAGGGTCGTCGGGTTGATCCGCCAGACGCGGCCCAGGTTCATTAGGGTCAGGTAAGCAGTGGTGGCGTCTACGAACAGGATGTCTGTGGGGAAGGCGCCCGGAGGCGCATCGATGTTCCCGGCCGGGACCAGGATATCCCCCTGTATGTCGTAAACCTCTGCAACTTCGGCCCCAGCGGCCGGGCCTGGCATGACAAAGAGCCTGCGATTCTGAACGAAGAAAACAAAACCTTCGCTCTCGATGGCTTTGTCGAGGGTGAAGGTGCCGATATCCAAGGAGGGGATGATGCCGAGGAATCGGCTGCTCTCACCTGCGGTTACGATGACCGCATAGGGCCCCATGCCGGCCAGCTCGTCGTTTGAACCGGCGTCCGCTGTGGGGTCGTCTCCGTGATCGTCGTCTTCACAGGCGAGGGTCGTCGCCAGCATTGCCGCTGCCACGAGAAGAACCGCCGAAAACCACTGTTGCTTTGTCATCTCTTTCTCCTTTTATCTACACCGGTTCAACCGACGTTTTCGGTCAATTCAGGGGTGAGATCATGTGGGCCCAGCCCTGGACTACGATCGCCGGATTGCCGACCATCGACTCGGTAACCGTGTCATATGCGTAGATCCCGTTGCCCGCCTCGGACATCACCTCGGCGATGACCAGGTTGCCGTCCAAAAAGATGTCACTCGAATAGGTGTTGGTGTCTGGAAACGGCAGGGCTTCAATGGTCTTGTTGTACAGGTCGATCCTGATAAAGCTCATCTGCCGATCATTGACCCAGTCCGGTGGGTCGCTCTCGTGAGCCGGAATGTGGGCCGAAGCGTAGACGATGCCGTTGCCCCCATAGGAGACCTGCAGCAGGTAGTTGGCCGTGACCGTCTCACCGCTGGTCAGCTGGATATTGAACGCTGAAAGATCGAATTCCCAATTGGGATCAAAGACCTCTTCTCCCGCTTTGATCCGCAGAAATCCGGGCCTCTGGCCGGGTGCCCAGCCCCAGCTCGCCATGGAAACCGTGTACAGATCCCCCTGCTCATCCACAAATGTGCAGTCCCCTGAACCGCCGTGTCGCCCGGCGTAGGCGTAGCCCCGAGAGGTGTCTTCGACGATCTTTTCGACAGTATTTGTCGCCATGTTGACGATTGCCATGTACATCCCGTCACGCCCCATCATGCTCATGTTGTAGGACTGGTTGAGGGCCACGTAGAGTTTGCCGTCCTTGACCGCCATGCTCGTGGGTTCGGGACTGGCGTCAGGTGGTGTTTCGGGATCGTTGTCATCGACCGCGTATGGGGCCAGATCGATCTGGGCCGTCACCTGAAGAGTGGTCGGGTTGAAGGCCCATACCTGACCCAGGTCGAGCAGCGAGAGATAGGCGGTGGTCTCGTTGACCACCATCACATCGGCCGGATAGGATGAGGGTGGGGCCGTGATGGTGCCCACCTGGGCGATGCTGTTGTCCGCGGCCACGTCGAACACCAGCACTTCGTTCGCTGCGGTCTCGGCCGGAATCAAGAAGACGCGGCGGCCCCAGGGCTGGATGAACATCGCCTGCACCTCGTGGGCCTGGTTTACATCGTAGTTACCGATCGCCAGGGAATCGACCACCCCGAAGAATCGGCTTTCACCCACAATGGTCAACATCACATACGGCCCGGTACCGGCTAGCGGATTGGTGGTCGTATCCGTATCGATGACACCATCATTGCCGCCAGTCTCGTCATCCCCCTCACATCCCGGGGCAAACGCCACCAACAGGGTTGTGAACAGGACACTACAACAGATTAATGGGTTGCCTGACATTGTACTCTCCTAGAAAAAGGTGCCCCGGAGCGCCAACTTGAAGATGCGCCCGGGTAGGGGCTGGTTGTACAGATCGTAACGCTGCTCATCGGTGATGTTGAGCATGGATGCGCTCAAACAGTAGCGCTTGTCGCTGAACGAAAACTGGAAGCCGGCGTCGTGGGTCGTTAAAGAAGGTACCCGCCGTTTTTGAAACTCGCTGACCTCGTACTCGTACAGAAACTCGGCCACATGGCTCCCGTCGTAAAAGAGCGCGATCTCCGAGGGCGCTGCCCAGCTGCCGTAGAGATCGAACAGGGTCACCTCCGCGCCCCAGTTGAAGAAGTAGGACGGCATGTTGGGTAGGCGTTTGCCCTTGAGATAGTTGGGCTGGGTGGTGCCCGGAACGAACTCGCCCTCGTTGCGGATGTCCTGGTAGGTCCAGTTGAAATAGGTGTAAAAATACTGGGTCAGCTCCAACTGCACCTCGCCGTCCACGCCCCAGATTTTGGCCTTGTCCACGTTGGCGTAGTTTTTGACGAGCAGGCCGCCCAGCCGGATCATGTCATCGATGTACATCAGAAATACATCGCTCTCGAGCTTGATATCGATCCGCCGGCGCCCCTCGCCGAACTGCTTTTCGAAATAGAACCCGCCCACGAAGTTGTCGCTCTTCTCCGGCAGCAGATCCGGAGCGGTCTTGATTTCGAATCCGTTGCCAAAGAGCTCGTCTCCCGTGGGCATGCGCTGTCCGTGTTCGTAGGAGGCCTTGAGCAGAAACGGCTCTGTGATCTTGAACCGCGTGGCCAGGTTGGCGCCGAACCCGTGGTTGGTGTTGCGCACGGGATCGGGAGGTACAAAGAGATCCTGGTCGGGATAGAGCTCGGTCTCGTAGCCCTTGGAGGAGAAAAAATAGTGCTTGCCGCCGACCACGGTGAACCAGCGGTCGTCGAACAGGCTGATCTCGGCCGACAGTCCGGTGACCGAGATGATCAGGCTCCCCGGCTGGGGGGTGATCGGATAGCCGGCCACCGCGTCGGCCAGTTTGTCCTCGGGCGTGTTGTTGGTGTACTGGAACTGGTTGTTCAGGTTGAGCGCCAGCGCGGGGATGATCTGGTAGTTCAAGTTGATCCGATCGCGGATGTCGAAGCGTCGGTCCTTGGAGTCGTTGGGCCCCATGCCCACCTCGCCCGAGCCCGAGGGGCTGGGATAGCTGTTGCCCTCGAAATCGTAGACCGTCTCGGATTTGTCGATCAATCCCGAATAGAGGTAGGGAAAGGCGAAGCCGTGCATCAGGTCCAGGTTCTCAATGAGAAAATTTTCTTTGTCCGCGTGGGTCGCCACCAGCCAGATGTGGGACCAGGTTCGCGCATGCTGCACATTGCGCACCGCAGCCTGGGAATCGCCGGTGTAGCCGGGGATGCCCTGGATCTCCTTGCCGTTCTTGATGTACACCAGCTCCAGTTCCAGGTCGTCGAAATAGAGCTTTTTAAAACTAAACACCGTGGCCGCCAACAGCTGGTGAAAGCGGTCGTGATCGCGTACGTGGGTGCCCCCTTCGGCAAGGGGCATTTCATAGTCGTTTTTTGCGAACTGGCCCAGCACGGCCGCCCCCCACTCGATGCCGAGCTCCTCGAAATAGGTCTTGGCCAGCAGATGACCCCGGTGCTGGTTGTAGGACCCCAGGGTATAGAAGACATCCGCATACGTCGGGGGCAGCTCCACGATGACGACATTTACCGCGCCACCGAGGCCGTCTCCACCGAACCGGGCCGGCACAACCCCCTTGTACACCTCGATGCGCTCGATGAAATGAATCGGAATATCGTCGACCGCAAATGATCCGTCCGGTGCGTTGAGGGGCGATCCGTCGATGTACACCTTTACCCGCTTGCCTTCGAGACCGCGAATCGAGATGCGCGTCGTGCTGCCCAAGCCGCCGGTGCGCCGCACCTTGATCCCGGGTACCCGGTCGAGCAGATCGCTGACGCTCATCGCGCGAGGCGCGAACTTGGCCGGATCGATAACAGTGATCGGATATCCGCTCTTTTTGAGCTCTTCGAATTCATCGGTGCCGACCACAGTGACCGTATCGAACGCCACCTCTTTGTCGGACTGGTCGGTCACCGGCGCGCCCTCGCGGTTCTCTGGTTCGTTTTGAGTTTCATCGGCAGATGCGCCGCGGGAAACGCTGAACAAGAAACAACCGGAAAAGAAAATACCAATTGAAGTTTTGAAAAATAGCGAATGTGGTTTCATCTGCACGGCCTTTCAATCGCTCCTGCCGCCAAGCAAAGCCCATGCCATCATGTGAGTAGCTCGATGTTCGGTAGAAAAAACCGGGTCAATCAGAGAGACATGAGGTCAAATCAGCGAGAGGATACTCAATGGACAATTTCGCCAAAGGTAACTTTTTTTCGTATTAAGAAACCAAAATACTCTACTATTTCCATTGACTTACAAGAGACGAGAACCCGGATAAAAATATCAACGATGCTCACCAAAATGACATTATTGATCGTTGCCCTTGGCGTCAAATCGAATTCTCGTGACCGACGGTGTAATGCGCTTGAGCAACGGCAGGGTGGAGCAAGCGAGAAAGATGTAACTGATGGCACCCCGCGGTAGCTTGTCGTATCGGCAGACCTTGATCTCCTGGAGGGTAGGCACCCAGTCTCTGAGCGTGGGTTCAATTTCATGTTGATTGATACCCCAAGGTACGGGCGGCACCTGGTAGCGGGGCGTCTTCCACCAGCCTCGGGCACTGGTCGATTTTCGGGACAACCAGCGGGGAACCGTATCGAACGCATACCAGGCGCCGGGAAAGCGCTCGGCCAGGCTCATCAAATGGTCGCGAACCTGCTGCTCATCGAAGTACATCAACAACCCCTGAGCCGTGATGTACACCGGCCGTCCGGAAGGTACAGCGTCGTACCACTTTTCATCAAGGGCGCTGCAGTCGACGTGCTGGTGCCGTTCGTCTGATGCGATGAACCGTTCACGCACGGCCATCGCGTCGGCAAGATCGACACTCAACCACAACTCCTCCCCTCGGTCGACGCGGTAGCGCTGCGTCTCGAGACCCTCGCCGAGGTTCACGATGACGCCATTCGGATGAACCTCGAGAAAGCGGCGAAGGTACTCATCGAACATCACCGAGCGGACCGCATGGGAGGGCTCCGCCGGTCCAAAACTTTTCTCATAATCGTACTGAATGGTTCGATAGATATGCACAGCTTCGGGATCTCTGAGGCAACCATCCGTACGAACCGCTTCAGCGGCGCGATTGTGGAGAGTCCAAAGCATGGTCTCTGGGATTCCGGTCAAGTTGATTTGCATGGCAAGTCTCTTCTGAGGGTTTCCTTTTTTTAAAAGTCGTACTCGATGAATGTACCGCAGCAATACCCATGCCGCCTGCCGAACCGCCGGCGACCCAGTATGTTCTATGAAAAGAAACCAGCGGCTGATATCCATTTTCGCCAATCGTATTTCGCTTTCGCAAGATGAAATAGAATCAGCAACATCCGTAGGGAAGGATCTTGAATGGTGGGGTGAAACGGTGAGACGCTTTTACGGCATAGAGTTTGCTGAGCACTCTCGGCGGACTCGATCAGCCCTGTGCACCCCTTTCTCCTTTTACTTAGGTTTTCAGGGTTGGTCGGGTCCCTTTACCTTTTCAAAATGGAGACTGAACAGAGCAGCCGGAGCAACATGATGACAAAATCAAAATCAAGTGTCCTTACAGAGATCGACGAACTCGGGAGCGTTGAACAACACGACTGTGGCACCGTCACGATCAACTTCATGAACTTTTCTGTGTCGATGTGTCAATACCGGCTGCGCCAGCTATCGTCCATGCTGGCCAAAGCCGTGCTCATCGGTATTAAAGAAGACTTACAGCAGCCCGGCATCAGCTCCACGGTAGTAATACCCCTCAAGCGGGACAAAGGCCTGATGAATTAGCTCGCTAGGCCAAGTCGAACCGATCGGCGTTCATGATCTTGGTCCAGGCCGCGATGAAATCTTTGACAAACGTCTCTTTGGCGTCGTCGCAGGCATACACCTCAGCGAGTGCCCGAAGTTGGGAGTTGGCGCCAAAAACCAGGTCAGCGCGGGTACCGGTCCACTTGATCTCGCCACTGTCGCGATCGCGGCCTTCGAAGAGTGTTTCGTGGTCATCGGTGGCTTGCCACACAGTGTTCATGTCGAGCAGGTTGACGAAAAAGTCATTGGTCAGCGTTCCCGGGCGATCGGTGAATACGCCGTGTTTTGAATCGCCTGAGTTGGCGCCGAGCACGCGCAGGCCACCTACGAGCACGGTCATTTCAGGTGCCGTCAACGTGAGCAACTGAGCCCGATCCAGCAGGTAGTGCTCTGCCGGGGCAGCGAGTTTCTGTTGTTGATAGTTGCGAAAGCCATCCGCTACCGGTTCGAGCACGCGGAACGAATCCACATCGGTTTGCTCCTGTGAAGCGTCCGTACGCCCCGGGGTGAAGGGCACGGTGATCTCGTGCCCCGCACGCTTTGCGGCTTGTTCGACACCCGCGGAGCCCCCCAACACGATTAGGTCGGCCAGGGACACCTGCTTGCCCTCGGATTGAGCGGTGTTGAATCCCCGTTGGATCTCACCGAGGACCCCCAGCACTTTGGCGAGCTGCTCGGGTTGGTTGACTTGCCAGTCTTTTTGCGGCGCAAGGCGAATGCGCGCTCCGTTTGCACCGCCGCGCTTGTCGGAACCGCGGAAGGTGGAGGCGGACGCCCAGGCCGTGGAGACCAGTTCTGATACGGACAGTCCCGAAGCGAGAATCTTGCCCTTGAGCTCTACGATATCCGCTTCTCCGACCAGCTCGTGATCCGGTGCGGGGACGGGATCCTGCCAAATGAGCTCTTCTCGGGGCACCTCTGGGCCGAGATAGCGCGACCGGGGGCCCAGATCCCGGTGGGTCAGCTTGAACCACGCCCGGGCAAAGGCGTCGGCGAATTCTGCTGGGTTTTCGTGGAACCGCTTGGCTATCGGCTTGAAAATCGGATCCATTCTCAACGAGAGATCTGCCGTGGTCATGATGGTCGTCACCCGCTTGGAGGCGTCGTGAGCAGCCGGGGCCAGGTCCTTTTCTTCCGGACTAACCGGAACCCACTGCCATGCACCGGCCGGGCTCTTGACCACATTCCAATCGTAGCCGAACAGCATGTCGAAATAGCCGTTATCCCACTTGATCGGATTTGGCGTCCACGCACCCTCGATGCCGCTGGTGATCGTGTCGTCCCCCTTTCCGCTCTCAAAACTGCTCGTCCAGCCCAGTCCCTGCTCTGCGATAGGCGCGCCTTCGGGCTCCGGACCCACGTGCGTTGCATCTCCCGCCCCGTGACACTTGCCGAAGGTGTGCCCACCGGCCACCAGCGCGACAGTCTCTTCGTCGTTCATGGCCATGCGGGCGAAGGTCTCTCGAACATCCCGCCCCGAGGCCACGGCATCCGGTTCGCCATTGGGGCCTTCTGGATTCACATAGATTAGCCCCATCTGTACCGCAGCGAGCGGATTCTCGAGATCCCGTTCACCGGAGTAGCGCTCATCGCCGAGCCACTCGGTCTCAGCCCCCCAATAGATGTCCTCTTCCGGCTCCCAGACATCTTCCCGACCGCCGGCAAAGCCGAAGGTCTTGAATCCCATCGACTCGAGCGCGCAATTGCCCGCCAGGATCATCAGGTCAGCCCAGGAGATTTTTTTGCCGTATTTTTGTTTGATGGGCCAGAGCAGGCGCCGTGCTTTGTCGAGGTTCGCGTTGTCCGGCCAACTGTTCAATGGTGCCAATCGCTGATTGCCGGTCCCGGCGCCACCGCGGCCGTCATTGATGCGGTAGGTTCCGGCGCTGTGCCAGGCCATTCGAATGAAGAGCCCCCCGTAGTGACCGTAATCAGCGGGCCACCACTTCTGAGAATCGGTCATCAACGAATAGAGATCCTTTTTCACCGCCTCCAGATCCAGTGTGTTGAACACCTCGGCGTAGTTGAACTCTTGGCCCATGGGATTGGACCTAGAAGAGTGTTGATGCAAAATTCTCAGTTTTAATTGATTCGGCCACCAGTCCCTGTTCGAGGTTCCCCGTGTGCTGGTGGTTGCGCCCGTGACTGGGCACTTCCCCTCCTCTCTGGGTGGTTTCTTTTCGCTCATTTCTTTGTTCCTTTGTTTTTCGGCGTTGTCGGTTGGTTTGTTTCTTTTGAGGCACAACCACGGCAGACGCCGCGGACTTCCACATGGGTGGCCTCGATTTGACCATAGGCCTTCACCGTGTCGGGCGGGCTCAGGTCATCGAACGCATCGTGATAAAAATCACGGGTCAGGCCACATTTGCTGCAAACGAAATGGTGGTGCGGGTTGAGATTGGCATCAAACCGAGTGCGATCCCGCGCCAATCCCACAGTGGTGATCAGTCCCAGGTCAGAGAGCATCCACAGGGTGCGATAGACCGTGTCCAGAGAGAGCGACGGCAGCCTATTGCGCACATTGTTGAACACCGTTTCCGCGTCGGGGTGTTCCCCGCTTCGAGCCACCTCGTGAAAGATCCCCCTCCGCTGGGAGGTGAGCTTCACGCCCGCCTCCCGACAGACCCGCTCAAACCGTTGCATCCGCTCTTTGACTTCTCGCTGCACTCGTGGCCCCCGCTGCAAATAAGAATGGATTCTTATTTGGGATATACGTCCGACTATCAACACCTGTCAAGAGAAAAAGGGAAGCAGCGTTGGAGGTAGGGCGGTTTCTGGTTGAGCAAATTAGTAGTTCAAGTTCACGCCGTCATCTGTTGGGCGACCATCTTCTTGAATAACCCATCTTGCTCCTTGAGTTTTTCGGGATGTCCCATCTCCGCGACGCGGCCCTCGGACAGCACCACGATTTTGTCCGCGTGCGCCACCGTGCGCATCCGGTGAGCGATGATGATCACGGTCTTGTTTCGCGTCAACTCGGACAGGGCGGCTTGTATCTTGGTTTCGTTCTCCACGTCGAGGGAGGCGGTGGCCTCGTCGAGCAACACGATCGGAGCGTCTTTGAGCAGGGCCCGGGCGATGGAGATGCGCTGGCGCTCTCCTCCC
>JANQET010000413.1 GCA_028278265.1 Myxococcota bacterium | reverse complement strand
CACGGTGAGCAGACCGGGGTCTCCCGGGCCACTGCCGACCAGGGAAACGAACCCCTTCAGCGGCGTGGCGGTCTGGGTCGGAACACCGGTCGGCCGGCGGGGTTCCTCGGGTTCGATTGTCTCAGAGGTGGCCGCTGCCAGCCATTGATCCTGTTCGTTCTGGACCGGCACCCGTGCCGTCAAATCGTCCGTATCCACGGTAGACTCAAAAAAGTCGTCGAACTTGGCCTCCAACTCCGAAGCGCTCAACCCCAGATCACGCACCTGATCGCGAAACCGGGCAGCCGCCTCGACCCACTCGGCCCACTCTTCTCCGAACCGTTTTTCGAGCAATTGCCGCAACCGGCGCACGGCAAAGGGCGCCTCCCCGCCGGAGGCAATCGCCAGCTGTAGGGGACCCCGCTGAATTCTGGCGGGGAGATGAAAGCTGCACAGCTCGGGATCATCGGCCACGTTAGCCCACACCCCGTGTTGCTCGGCATCCTCGAACACCCGGCGATTGATCGCCCGATCATCGGTCGCCGCAAAGACGAGGGTATAGGACTTGGCCTCACCGGGCCGATAGTCCCGCTGCCGATAGGTGAGCTTGCGCTCCATTGACAACACCATCAGAGCGTCGTTGGCCTGGGGCGCCACCAGGGTGACCCGCGCCCCCTGGTTCAACAACCCGTGGACTTTGCGCAGGGCCACGCCTCCGCCACCGACGACCAAACAGGATTTGCCGCGGACGTTCAGCATTACTGGATACATGGGGATACTCGCTTATGGATTGGGGGTAACCCGGTGCAAGAGGCGCACCGGTCTACTGCTCTTTTCTGACGGAGATGACCATCTTGTACAACACGGTGAGGATCAGCGCCCCCAAGCCGTAGATGCCCAGGCCGACGAGCAGCTCGACAGCGGACGGAACGTACTCATTGACATAGCCCAGCGGCGACGGCACGAAACCGGCCACGACCATGCCCAGTCCCTTGTCGATCCACAAGGAGGTCACCACCATGATGCAGGCGATCACCAGGGTCAGCTGGTTGCGCCTAAACCCGGGGAACAGCAACATCAACACCGCCAGCACCGCCAACACCGAAGACGCGGTCATCGGACCGGCCAGCACGCTGTACTCGCCGTGAGCCCCGACATAGAGATATTCGAAGTGGTGCAGGTGCGCCGGGATGTTCGCATAGAGCCCGGTGAACAGCTCGAGCAGGATGAAGAATACATTGGCGATCATCGCGTAGGTGATGATCTGACCCAGTTTTTGTATCGCCTCCTTGCCCACATCGTAGTCGGCGACCTTGCGCAGCAGCAGGCAGAGCAGCAACAGGATGCTCGGTCCGGCGGCAAAGGCCGAGGCCAAAAAGCGCGGGGCCAGGATGGCGGTCAACCAGAAGTGCCGGGCCTCGAGACCACAGTACAAAAAGGCGGTGACCGTGTGAATACTGACCGCCCAGGGGATGGAGACGATCACGAAGAACTTGATCCACTTCGGCGCGGGGATGCCCTTACGCTCGGCGTCAAAGGTGACAAAGCCGACCAACAGGTTGAGCACCAGGTAGCCCATCAATGAGAGCATGTCCCAGAACATCGGCGATGAGGGCGTGGGAAACATGATGATGTTCAACACGCGCATCGGTTGTCCCATGTCGGCCACGATGAACAGACCGCACACGATAACCGAGGGAACGGCCAGAAACTCTCCCAGGATGACAACCTTGGAAAACTTTTTGTAGTCGTGCAGGTAGTAGGGCAAAACCACCATCACCGCCGAAGCGGCCACGCCGACCATGAAGGTGAACTGGGCGATATAGAACCCCCAGGACACGTCCCGGCTCATATTGGTGATCGTCAACCCCTCGGTGAGCTGCCGGGCGTAAGTCACCACGCCGATGAGCACAAAGGCCGCCAGCACGAAGATCAAACCCCAGTAGCGCTTACTGCCGATAAATATCTTTTCGAGCATTTATGACCTCACACGATGTAAAAAACTTGAGGCGCAGTGCCAAGTCCGGGTTTACGCCGTATGGCGTTGTGCTTGCGCAGCAGCTGGGCCACGTTGGACGACTTGTCTCCCAGATCACCGAAGACGAGAGCGCCGCAGTTGATCTTTTCGCAGGCTTCGACACACAGGGGGCCCTTGCCCTTGGCCAATCGCTCAGCGCAGAAGTTGCATTTTTCGACAACCCCCATCGATCGCGTGGGAAACTCCTTGCGGATGTTGGCGATGAACGGTCGGGGATCTTTGAAATTGAAGCTCCGCGCACCGTACGGGCAGGCGGCCATGCAGTATCGACAGCCGATGCAGCGATGCATGTCCATCAACACGATGCCGTCGTCCCGCTTGAACGTGGCCTGAGTTGGGCAAACCCGAACACAGGCAGGGTGCTCGCAATGGTTGCAGAGCACCGGCAGCTGACCGTCGAGCAATTTTTGTTCGGTGTAATCGTGGGCCTGATCCGGGAAGGCGTTTTTGTAGGGCTCGCGCCAGATCCACTTGATCTCGTCTTTGACACCTTCGATTTTCGGCACATTGTGGCCCTGATGGCAGGCGTCCTGGCAGGCCTTGCAGTCGTTGCGATCGATGCACTTGCGCACGTCGATGACCATCGCCCATTTGTCGCCGGCCAGTCCCCGTCCGGCCGCTTTGTATTCGCCGCCGGCCAGCGCGTTAGCCAGGGGCACCCCCCCGATGACCGTCCCGCCCAGCGCACACAGAAATCGTCTTCTGCTCTTTTCCATTATCGCCTCCCCTGTTGATTCGGCACGACATGGCAATCCCAGCAATAAGGGGTGACGCCGAGGTAGGTGTGACAGCGATCGCAGAACTTTTCCTTGTCGTCGTGACAGTTCATGCAGGTCATCGTCAGACTCATCTCGTGTTCTTTGCCGTCTGTGGCCACGTAAACGCGGTTTGCATCCCGCACGACCGCATCGCGCCAGTCGTCGAGCATGTCCATGTGCCAGGCGTTCATGTACTCTTTTGATTCAATACAATTGCCCTGAGCCGGCGTCTCGGGATCGGGCGTGTAGCTCGCGTCTCCACTCGCCGCGGTATACCACAACGGAAAGGTGACCAACGCGAGGAAGATTATCAATCCCGTGATGATCTTTCCACCATCATACATCGTCGTCCTCCGCATCTTCAAAACCCGGCAGCGGATCCAGGCGCAGGTCCTTGGTCCGCTGCTCCTTCTCGCCCTTCATGACCATGGCGTTGCCGACCAACTCGTGAATACCGGTGACGTCCACTTCGGGAGCCCAGTACTCACAGACCGTGGTCAACGTGGCCCGATCGATGGCGCACATGCAGGCCAGTTTATTCACACCGTGCTTGTCATGCACGTACTTGACCGCGTTACCCCGGGGGAGACCGCCGCGCAGTCGCATCTCCATGTTTTCGTCGGTGCCCAAACCGGCGCCGCCGCCGCAGCAGAAGGTCTGCTCGCGTATCGTGTTCGGCGGCATGTCGTGGAAGTTCTTGCAGACGTTTTTGATCACGTACCGCGGTTCCTCGAAAATCCCCATCGCCCGCGCCGGATTGCACGAGTCGTGGAAGGTGACATTGAGGTGATCGTTGCGGCTCGGATCGAGCTTGAGCTTGCCGTGTTTGATCAAATCCGAGGTGAACTCGGTGATGTGAATCATCTTCGTCGATTTGGCGTTCTCGAACACGGTGCCGGTAATCGGTGACTTGGGCTCTTCAGCCTCTTTCCAGCCCTCTTTGATCTCCCCGTTCAGCGTGTCCATGTACTGGTGCAACACGCGCCACATGTGGCCGCACTCGCCGCCGATGATCCACTTGACCCCCAGGCGTTTGGCCTCGGTGTAGATCTTGGCGTTGAGCCGCTTCATCGCCTCCTTCGACGTAAAGAGGCCGAAATTGCCCGCCTCGGAGCAGTAGGTACTCCAGGTGTAGGTCAGGCCGTAGCGCTCTTTGAGCTCGTGGAACAGCATCATGTAGCCCATGCAGGTGAAGGTGCCCGGCTCGGCGAGGAAATCCCCCGAGGGGGTGGCGAACAGAATGTCCGCGCCCTTCTGATTGATCGGGATGTCCACCTCGATGCCGGTGACGTCTTCAATATCCTCGGCAAAGAACTCCAGGGTGTCTTTGAGACCGTGGGGCAAGATGCCCAGGTGATTACCCGTGCGGTAGCACGAGGCCACCGGCTGCATGATCCAGTTGACCCCCAGGCCGAGCAGGTGCAACAGCTCCCGGCCCATCATCGTCACCTCGGCGGTGTCGATGCCGTAGGGGCAAAAGACCGAGCAGCGGCGGCATTCGGTGCATTGGTAGAAGTAGTAGAACCACTCTTTGATCACGTTGATCGTCAGTTTTCGACCACCGACCAGCCGACCGAGAATCTTACCGGCCATCGTAAAATCGTTGCGGTAGATCGAGCGCAACAGCTCGGCCCGCAGCACCGGCATGTTCTTCGGATCACCGCCGCCGATATAGAAATGGCATTTGTCGGCACACGCCCCGCACCGCACGCAGCAATCCATGAAGATCTTGAACGAACGGTACTTGTCGAGCCGCTCCCGAATACCATTGAAAATGATCTCTTTCCAATTGTCGGGCAGTCCCCAGTCCTCGTCGGTCGGCGACCAATCGTGGGGGTTGGGCATACCCAGGTATTCGATGTGCTGTTTCTTGGTCGTGTAGATCCAGCTGCCGGCCCGGCGCTCGTAAAACGCCGGGTCGTACTTGATGTCCATCCAGTTTTCACTGGGTGGGGTGTAGTCGATATCAAGCACTTCATCGTGCTTGTAGTAGTCCATTGTATCTGGTTTTGGATCGGCCATGGCTACTCCTTGTCCACGGGAATCCCGGCTGCGACCATCTTGTCCCGAAAATCATCTTCGTATTCGGCATAAGAGTGGAGCTTAACCTTGGGGTTCCAGGGATTGATGTGCCTGACTTCGCGGTTGTTGTTGGCCAGATTCCTCGTCGGCGAAAGGAAGACACCGCCCAGGTGCATCAACTTGCTGAAGGGGAAGTAGGCGAAGAGACAGGTCACCAGGAAAAAGTGAATGTAAAACATCACGTGCACGCCCTCGGGATTGACCGGACTAAAGCTGATCAACCCCATGGTCATCTCCTTGACGCTGACGATATCGGTCTTGACGTAGTGCCGCAGCAACACGCCGGTGAGGGCGATGCCCAGAATCAAAAACAGCGGAAAATAATCGTTGAGCAAGGAGATGTAGCGCAGCTGCGAAGAGAACAGCCGGCGTACCAACAGTCCGGCCACCCCCACGACCAGCAGCACGCTGGTGATGTAGAACACGGGCACCCCATACTCGATGAACCCGTCGACCGCTTGCAGGCCGAGGATCCACTCGGGAATAGGCTCGGTAAAGAACCGCAGGTGCCGCACGAAGACAATCAGGAACGCCCAATGAAAGGCGATGGCAAGGAACCACAACCAGTAATTGGAAGCGTACCCCACCTTGGGTCCATCCTTGACGATCTGGGTTCGCGTGTTGCGAAACAGGGAACGGAAAAAGAGGACCTCCAGCACCATGCGGACAAACACGCCGAACCCGTTGTGCGGATTGTCAAAATTGTTCGGCTTGATCCAGGGCAAGGTCTTTTGCTGGCCGCACGTGGTCGGTATGCGAAACGGAACTGGGGACTTGGCCCAATAGAGGATGCGGTAAATAAACCCACCCAAAAAGAGCACGATGGCGACATAGGGCAGGACGGTTCCGAACAGAGCCGTCAATCCCGCCTTGTCGACCCCCAGGTACACGACCAAGATCAGTGCGAGCACCACGACTAGGGAACTTAGGACATTCATCGACTACCACCTTGGTTAGGATAGGGGCGCGAGCCGTTGCCTGGGGGCCCGTTCGGCTCCAGGTCGGCATCGCTTTCGATCAGACCGGTTCGATGCAGCAATCGGGACACCCGCCGCTTGACCTCGCGAACGCGGATCTCACAGACTTTCTCCCGACAGCTCATGTACACGTTGAAAGCAACGAGGGCGAGTTGATCGACGCGGTTTTCGAACCCGACGAGCTCACCGCGCAACGCCGGATCACTCAACTCGTCGTTGAGCTCCTGCCGGACCAGCTGCTTGAGCTCGAATACAAACGAAATCGCTTGTGAGGGCGTGAATTCCTGCACCGAGCGAATTTTGATCACCCCCTCGAGCGCAGACTGCAGCGTCTCCACCTCGACCTCCTCGAGCAGTGCGTCAAAAATCTTTTCCACGACCTCGGCAAAGGAGCTGCCCACCGGATTGGCGAATTGATTCTTCTCGCGCAGGTAAAAACCGGACGCATCACCGGGATACGCTTGCAGGGACTGAGTGAGCCATTTGGGGACAATCGATCCCCGCTTTTGCTTTAGATGATCTTTGAGACCAGTCATCTAATCCATACCTACTGTGTCGCCCACATCAGATACACGCTCGCCGCAGCAGAGATCCTCGCTCGGCATCTCCCGATACAAAGAGCCCCGATCACTTGGGTTAGGTTAGAAACGGCTGCCGCCGCGCGTTAAAGTTTCTTTTAGACGCAACCGGTCGGTTTGGGCAGTCCTGCGACTTTGCAAGCGCCCTTGGCCGGTCCAGAGGGAAACAAATCGTAAATTTGTTTGAGTTTGAAGCCGGTGCCTTTGCACAGTTTGCGGATCATCGGCGCCACTTCGTACTCCAGGTAGTACTCGCGCAAGTAGTTGACCACCTTCCAGTGATCATCGGACAACGCGTCCACGCCCTCGGTTTTGGCGAGCGCCAAGGCCACTGCATCGTCCCACAATTCAGGCTGCTGAATGAAACCGTCTTCGTCGAGTTCGAGTGTCTTGTCACCAACTACTAAATCTGCCATTGCTTCCTCTCCTTTTACCTTTTTGGGGTCGAGCCCAATTATTGTGACTTTTCTCGTCTAAGGTTTCGATGGCTTAGCATACTTTTGCTCTAATTTGCGCCCTAGTTCTTTAACAAATTCCGGCTGCGGGGAAAAGCCCATCTTGGTGGCAATTCCGAGGCTCTGTTTGGCCTCTTCGACGTGGCCTTGGGCCAGCAGGCCGACGGCCAAGTGGTAGTGCCCTCCGGCATTGTCCGGTTCAATCTCGAGCACCTTCTTGAAGCACTCGGTCATCTCGTCGACCTGACCCAGGTAGAGATGGCCCAGCCCCTTGTTGTAGTGGGCCTGCATCATATCCGGGCAGTGCTCGATCGCGCTCGTGTTGGCCTCGACACAACCCTTGAAATCCCAGCGGGAAAGATAAACACCGCCCAAATTGACCCACGCTTTACCACAGGTGGGATCGAGCTCCAATGCCCGACGCAATGTATCTTCGGCCTGTTTCAGTGCACCGCTGTGAATCAATGCGGTACCGAGTTTGAGGTGGGCGGTTACTGAATCGGGTTCGGCGTCAACGGCCTGTTGGAGCCGCTTGATTCTACTGACTGTTTCTGTTGTCGCTGCTGCCACAACAACCTCCTCCGGCGAGCCGTTTATCCAATGATTTAGACAAGTTTTCGCCAACTTTGCCCGGACAACGACTCGCGACCAGGCGCAGGGTATCACAAAGTTCAGGGTGTAGACCAGTATCTGCTGCAAGTATTACGATGTTTGGCACCACCGGTAGCAGAAGCTCCGGTTTGCGCTCGGCGATGGCGTGCAATATTTTGGGTACGGTGGTCGCGTTGGTGTTTGATTCGGTGTCCAAGGCCCAGAGCAACCGTTTGATCACTTTGGCGATTAATTCGGGGTGGTAGCTGGCCGCCAACGCGATACCGTCGGCTGCGGTCCGGCGCACCGATTCATCTGCTTGGTACCCCATACCGACCAGGTAGCGCACCGCGCGGCGGTTGTCTCTGACCAGCGCTTCGATCGCCACGAGGTCTGCCTGCTGTACAGCATCATGAACCTGTTGACGAAGACTCACCGCATCACTCCTCGCGCAGCGTTGACCAATCCCGGTGCCCAGTGGGGTTCTCCCAGGGCGTGGAGATGGGTATAAACAGCGACCACGTTGCCGGCCAGAATGCCGTCGCAGCCGCGTCCCACGCCATGTCCGCGCCCCAGCTTTAGCACAGTCGTTATCGTTTTGTCGTCGTTTTTTAAACGGGAATAATGAAATTCGTGTCCGCGCAGTTCCCGGCCCAATTCAAGGAACGGATTGTCTGCATCCACGCGGGCTTCCACATAGCCGTGTCCTTGAGGACGGGGCATCTGTTCCGTCGTCACGGGAAGCACGCCGACCATCGGAAAGTGTTCTCCTTCCCGAATCAGAGCCTCTCCCAGGTACATCAATCCACCGCACTCGGCCCAGACGGGCAGTCCCTGCTCAATCCGTTTTCGCAGGGAGTCGCGAAACGATCTGTTCCGAGACAGCGCTGCTGCGTGAACCTCGGGAAAGCCACCGCCCGCGTACAACCCGTCGATCGTCGGCAACCGCTCGTCGTCGAGGGGTGAGATGAAGACCAACTGTGCGCCCTGTGCTTCGAGGGCCTCCAGGTTTTCCGGATAGTAAAACGAAAAGGCCTTGTCCTTGAGCACGCCAATGCGCACAAGAGACGGATCATCGGCCGCCGGGTACACTGTTTCGGACGATTCGAGCGCCCCGGCGCGAGAAGCGACTCGGCGCAGGTGGTCCAAATCAACGTGCTGCTCGACTGCCCGGCCGACGCGCTCAATCGCTTCGAGCGCATCGGGGTGCTCCGCGGCGGTGACCAGTCCCAAGTGCCGACTGGGCAGGTGCTGCGCTTTGAGCCGCGGAATGGCCCC
>JANQET010000401.1 GCA_028278265.1 Myxococcota bacterium | reverse complement strand
CCCTTGGGAATCGGTCCGGGCGACCGCCTGGCCCAGGACCATCACGGGCAACCCACTTCGGCCGTTGGTCCGCACCAGCAACACTTGGGGTTGAACGATTGCCCGGCAGCGAAAGTCCACCTCCACGGGCACGGCCGAGGTCGACCTTCCGTCAAGCGGGGTCAAGTATCTCAACTGCACCTCACGGCTCGGCTCCCCGCAGGGGGTCCACTGGTCGGGACAGGTCACCCGGGCGGTCACCCTCCGGCCGTCGGACTCGGCCAGATCGACGGTCACCGTTCCCCGTTCGTCCGTCGTGCCGATATCCGTTTCGTCTAGATGCACGGTCGCACCGGCGAGTGGGTGTTCGTTCTCATCGACCACCCGAACATGGAGCGGAACCTCGCGAATCACTTCTGCCGGCTCGCAACCCCCGAGGCTCACCGCCGACAACCAGGCCCAAAACATTCCCTGCCGTTTCATCGTGCCCTCCACTGTTGGGTGCGCTCGAGTATCTCGACGGACAAGCGATACGAAGGGACCGCCGGATACCTAGCGCTGAGTTTACGGTAAATCTCCAGCGCCTCCTCATGCCGGCCGAGAACCAAGGCGTCGGCCGCGTCCTTCAATCGGCAGGAAGCGTCAGCAGGGGCGGCGCTGTTACCAGGAGCAGAATCGTCGACTGTTGCCGGCAAATCGGTGCGTGGTGCCGGATCGGTGGCCTGATCCGCGGCGGGTTGTTCCACCCGTGCTTCGTTCCGTCGCTGAACCACGGTCTTGTCCGATGTACGGTCGCCGACGGTTTGCTGCGGTAGGGGCCCCACATCCGAAGAGGCTTTCTTCCCGTTGGTCAATCCGGCAAAAAGGGTGAAGATGACCGCAACCGAGGCGACCACCAGCAGCATGAACAACCGCTTTCGCTTCAGCACATCTCGAATTCGGGCCAGTGCGTTATCCAGCGCCAGGCGATTCTCCGGCTGCCAAAAGGTGGTCTGCTCGGCAGCGTCGCGATGACCGGAGGGGGGAATGAACTCTGCGCCGACCGCAGGCTCATTGTTCGACCGGGGGGACTCGGCGTGGAGGACCGTCATTTCACCCGCCTGTGATTCAGCCGCAGTTGCCGGCTTCCGGGCCTCTTGTAGGGCGATCGGCTGCACCCGAGTCGCCTCGACCGCCGGGTCCGATGATCCGACGGGTCGTCGACCACTCGGTTTTATAATGGCAACTCGCGTGGGCTCGGCAGAGCGATCCGGAGCGCGGACGGGAATGGGCTCGAGCCGGGTTTTGGTGTTGTTGGTATTGCTGTGATCCACGATTATCTCCGATCGCTGTTGTCGATGCGGATCAACTGTCCCGCCCGATCTGCTTTGAACACCGGACGCAAGTCGTATTCCCGCTCCCGCGTCAGCTCGACGACACGACTGATACCGATGATTTTGCGCTCCCCGGTGGCCAGACGGTTGACCTGAACGATAATCTCGATCGCCGAAGCCACCTGCGCCCGCAGCGCAAGCAGAGGAAGCTCGATCTCGTTCATCATCGCCATCGTTTCCAACCGATGCAGGGTGTCGATCGCCGAGGTCGCGTGGGCGGTGGTGAGGGATCCCCCGTGGCCCGAGGTCATCGACTGAATCAGATCGAGCGCTTCGGCACCGCGAACCTCACCGACGAGAATACGGTCAGGACGCAAACGCAGGGTGGCCTTGAGCAGATCGCGAATCGCGATCCCCCCCTTGCCGCGCTTGTCCGGCGACCGGGACTCCAGATAGACCACGTGTTCTTTGTTCAAGCGAATCTCACGGGTATCCTCGATCACCACCACCCGCTCGTCATCGGGAATGTAGGCAGAGAGGGCCCCGAGCAATGAGGTCTTGCCGGTACCGGTGCCCCCGGCGATCACCACATTGCGCGCAGCGAGTACCGACTCCCCGAGAAACTCGGCAGCAGATTCGGTCAGTGTACCGTATTCAATCAGTTTTTCGACCGTCAGGGTGGAGTGTTTGAACCGGCGAATGGCCACCACCGGACCGGATTCGCAGAGCGGGGGCAGCACCGCCTCAATCCGCGAGCCGTCGGGCAGGTACGCTTCGAGAATGGGCTGCTGGTCACTCAGCGGGCGACCGGCAAACTGGGCCACATTGGTCAATGCCGCATTCAGTGCGTCCGCGCTCTTGAAGCAACAATCGGCGCGACGGAGCTTCCCCCCCCGCTCGATCCACACCTCATGGGGGCCGTTGAGCATGATTTCGCTGACCTCCGGATCCTCCATCAACCCGGCAATCGGCGCGAAGAAATAGGCCACTGAAGTCTTGAATGCATTGGCCGGAATCATCGCTGCACCTCCGCTAGAGCGTCCGAACGTCCGGCGACGATCCCCGCGGGCTCGACACAGCCGGTGGTCGTCAACCGGCTCACCAATGCGATCAGGGCATCGATGGCCGGGTGTTCCGGGACGAGGATCTTCAATCGGGTGAGGGATTTTTGGGCCGCGCGCAGCCGATTCGCCCTGATCTGCGCCGAAACGAGCAAGGGCAGCACCTGGCTTTCATCGCCGCTGTCCTCCAGCGCCGCCTCCAGGTAGTAGCTCGCTTCGTGGTGTTTTCCCTGTCGGCTCATTACCTGGGCCGCACGAATGAACAGCACCGCCTGATCGGCTTTGGCCCGGGAGGGTGCGGGCGCCTGCGCTGGTGGAAGATTCGCCGGGACACACCCCGACCCAAAAATACCGAGCACGGCAATTGTGGTGAACAAACGGATCATTTTGGTCCTCCTCATGGCGCTGCTCGCACCATCAATGATTGCAACCAGCGATGGGCGCGTTGATCCCGGTCGCCGAGATAGGCCGCCACGTTTCGGGCAGCTGCGGCCGTTCGCGGCGAATCTCCGGTCTCCAACGCCTGCATCAGGGCCAGCACTTCCCGTCGATAGGCGGCGAGAACACGCCGTTCGAGCACAGCGACGCGTCCGCTGAGTCGCTCGGCTGTCTTTTTGGAGGTGCTGCGCACCAGTTCGGCTGCATGGGTTAACAGGCCAATGGCCCGGATTTGATCCGCCGGGGAGGGGTGGGCGTGGTCGAGCAGGGCATCCGCCCGACTGATCAGCAGGTCGCTTCTCTCCTTACACCCGTGGGAAGAGGGACAGGGTTCGACGGACACTTCGGGCAGCGGGCTCCGGGGTAGAACGTCCGGCCCGATGGATCCGGCTTTCTCGTCAGGGGTCGGCAACAGCATCACGCCGATGGCCACAACAGCCAGCGCGGCGATAAGCACCGTTCGCGGTGAGCGGCGATTGGCTGAAGAGCGGTTGATTGTGACGGATTTGGCGGGTTCGATGTCCAAAAAGACCGGCCCCACCTGCAGCGTGAGCGCGGCCCCCGAGATGCCACCGATCACCCGTTTGCGGTCGACCAGCAGGGGGTTGGTCAAACCGGAGCGTTCCTCCACCCGAACGAGATTCCCCTCCTCTTCCAACCAGCAGGAGCAGAGATCTCTGGGCACCGCTTCATGACTGATCGTCAAATGACAATCCGGCGATCGACCGATTCGGACAATCGGATCGGAAAACTGATACGTCGAGCTGCAACTTCCCGGAATAGATACAGTAATTGAAAGCTCTCCCATCGCTTCACCTTCACCGCGGTTCCCATTGCCCGCGTATGGTCCTTTTCGGCCGTTGTGCGACAAGTGTTGCTAAAAAAAAGCAATCGGAATAAAAAAACTCTCCATTTGAACATCAGGTGAGGGTTGGCAAGTGCCGATTCTCGTCAAAATATGAGTTGGGATAGGCAATTCGATTGATGCGTTCAGGGGATAGCAGATGCCGGTGATCCTGGTGGTTGATGACGATCCGCTCATTCGCTCGTCACTTTCGCGGACCCTGGTCCAGGCTGGGTTCGACGTTAAGACAGCGGCGGATGGCTTTGAGGCGCTGAACCTACTACACCATTCCACGCCGGATCTGATGTTGTTGGACTTGGATATGCCCGGGATCACCGGGCTCGAGCTGCTGCACCTGATCACCAAGGACGGCATCCAGCCGCCGACCGTTATTCTGACGGCCAAACCGGGCATCAACACGGCTCTCGAAGCCGGCCAACTCAAGGTGGTGGACTACTTCGTCAAGCCGTTCAACGACGACATGGTCCGGCGGATCAAGGACATCCTTCACCGCCGCTCAATCCCCGCTGCGTGCAAGAGCATTGAAGAACGGATCATCGACATCCTCGCCGCTCACGGGGTTCCGGAGCGCTCGTACAAAACGATTCTCGATTTCTATACCCACGGGGGCAGCAACCGGGAAATCAGCGAACGGCTCGGTCTCTCCTGGTCCACCGTGCGCAGCCACATCCGGCGGGCCACCACCCTGTTCAACGCCAAGAGCCGCAACGAATTGATCAGCGCGATCATCAAAGAGTTTTCCAAGGCCAGCTGAGCTGCCTCCCCCATCGTCAATAGGATCGGCCGTTGGGTTGTCGGTCAAACCGCCTGCTCTTTTGAGGCGTTCTTTAAGTCAAAAAGTCAGGAAGTCCTTGGCGGTCTGCAGAACATGGGAGGCGAGATCCCGATAGGTGCGGTTGACTTCGTCGTCGAGGGTCGCCCCCTTGGTCATCATCTCCCGGATGAACCCCTCGAGCTGTTTGAACTCGTTCCACTTTTGCACAAATTCTTCGTAACGCAGTTTCTGAATCAGCCGGTTCTCGTACCGCACGGTCTCACTGAAGTCGAGATCGCCAAACAGTTTTTCGAACTTCGCGAGATAACTGCGATAAACATCCAAATAATCGTCTGTGCTCATCTCCTCTCCTCCTCAATTGCGATGGTGCCCTTGGCGATGACCATGGCCGTGTGATTCATCCCGAAATGATAAAATAGCGCGCGAAAATCCGGTATGTCAAAAACAGCCAAATCGGCCGCCATACCGGGAATGATGGCACCGATCTCCCCCGCCAGGTCCAGGGCTTTCGCCGCATTGGTGGTCACCGCCTTCATCCCCTCGGCGCAAGTCAGGCCCATCCGGGTCACCGCCATCGACGCCATCAGCGGCAGGTTTTCGGTCCGCGAGCTGCCCGGGTTGTCATCTGTGGCCACGGCCACGTCCACCCCGCGGTCGATCAGACGGCGACCGTCGGGAAAGTGATCCCGCAGGGAATACGCCGCCCCCGGCAGCAGATTGGCAACCACACCGGCCTGAGCCATCGCCTCGATCCCCGCCTCGCTGATCTGTTCGAGGTGATCGGCGGACAGCCCGTTCAACCCGGCGATCAGCTCCGGACCACCCTGATCACTGAACTGGCCGGCGTGCACTTTCGGTCTCAGTCCGGCAGCCACGGCCGCGGTGAGAATCGCTTCAGTCTCGTCCCGCGTATAGGCGCCGTTGTCCAAGAAGACGTCACACGCCACGGCCAGTTGTTCCCGCGCTATTTTGGGAATCATCTCACCTATCATCAGGTCGACGTATGCCTGGCGCCGATCGGCGAACTCCTTGGGGATGACGTGCGCTCCGAGGTAGGTGGGGACCAGACGTTGGGGGCACCGTTCGGCCAGGCAACGGACCGTTTCGAGTATTTTCAGCTCGGTCTCCACGTCCAGACCGTATCCACTCTTCACCTCCACCGTGGTGACGCCGAACTCGAGCATCTTTTCGAGGCGTTTGGCAGCACCGTCAACCAATTCGTCGACAGGGGTTTTCCGAGTGGCCGCGACCGTGGAGTGGATACCGCCCCCGCTGGCGAGGATCTCCTGGTAGTCCGCACCTTTCATGCGTAGACCGAACTCCAGGTGCCGCTGTCCCCCGAACACAAGGTGGGTGTGGGGATCGATCAGCCCCGGTGTCACCACCCGGCCCGAAGCGTCGATCGTCCGGCCGGCCCGGTACAGATCGCGCAGTCGATCCGTCCGGCCCACATCGAGGATGCGTCCCCGGTCGATCGCAACGGCGCCGCCGCTGATCGCACCGACTGCACGAGCCTCCTCGTCCTCGCCCCCGCTCCTCATTCGCGCCGGATCGACAGTCACCACTTGTGCCGCCGATTCGAGCAATAAATCGATATCCCGTTTCATCCTCTCCCTCTCTCAAACTAGCTCGGCCGAATCAAATACAGACCCCCAGGGGATCGGCACCGATACTGACACAGCTCAAGTCGAGACTGCAGACTTCTCCCACCGGATCGGTCAGATCACAGCCGTTCAAACAGACACCGGCAGGGGTACACACCAAGCCGGGGAGGCAGTCATAGGGGTGTTCGCACGGTGCGTTGAGCTCGACGATCCCCGGATCGTGACAAAACCCCAAGAAAGGATTGCTGGACAACAAATAACAGGCCTGCCCCGCAGTGTCCCCCGCATCTGGACAAAATGTGTCGGCCAGCGGATTGCACAGCACCACACAGTGGGGGCTGAACGCACAATCCGTGTCGAGACAGTCGACCAAACCGTCGTCGTCGTTGTCGTGCTGATCGTCACACACCAGCTCCCGACAGCGCAGGGAGAGGTCAAACGGCGACTCCGCGTCGGCCGGTCCGTCAACGGCGACAAAGTAGGTCGTGCTCGCCGAGGGTTCGATGTGCAACTGTCGATCGTGGGTGGCGATCAGCCGGTCCGAAAAGCACTGCCCCTCCAGCACGAACATGGACAGGTCCTCAGCGGTTGGGCCGAGTGTCAAGTCGACGGCCATTCCCGCTCCCGCCGCGAAAAAGGCATGGATCCGTTCACCCGCGGCCATCTGCACCGGGTAGTCCCGGTAGAATTCGAGCAGGTTGGTCGCTCCCACCGAACTGGCGGTGATAGTTTGGTCACAGACAATGGTGTCGTGTGCCCAGCAGGGTTGAACGCAGGGCTCGGTCCAACCGCAATCGAAGTCAGCGCAATCGGTGTGCCCGTCACCATCGTTGTCCGCCCCATCCGCGCAGGCCACCTCGGCCGGCTCGAGGGTCAACTCCAGGTTGAACGACCCGCAGGTCCCCTTGTATCCGTCGACCACCGCGAAGAGCGTCTGCCCCGGTGTCAGCACCAGTGACGCCTCTTCCCGGGCCGGCCCGATCGAGTAGGCTGCACAGGCCTCAGCCGCGCAAGTATCTTTCAGCAGAAACAGATCGAGATCAGCGGTCAGTCCGGAGAGAACCGCCGTGGCCCGCATCGGCTCACTCCCGACCAACTCGTATCGATAGGCCGCATCCGGGCCGTTCTCTGCAATCGGCGTGCATGAATACTCTTCGAGATCGTTGTCGTCATCGCACGTGGTCTCAGAGACGAGCACTCCGGGGGTCAGCTCGGCCTCGGGTTCACAAAATCCCGAAGCCGGATCCGTGGTGGTGTCCGTATCCACTCCGCCGCCGTCTCCGTCCGGTTGAGCGTCGCCCCCGGCATCCCAGTCCGTGCCCCCTTCGGAATCCCCCGCATCTATCGTCGGATCGCCCCCGGCATCGAGCCCGCTGTCACTGCCGCCGCCCGCAGCCCCGTCACCGTCCTTGCACTGGGACAAGAGCGAGAGGCAACACCAGAAGAGGACCAGAGTCACGCGCATGAATCGCCTCACATCGACCGATCAGTCGTCGAGCTCACGGCGACAGACGGCGAGTCGTTCCCGCGCCGCCGACGCTTGTTCCGACTCGGGGCTGAGCACCAAAAACCGTTCGTAGTGTTCGGCAGCCGATTCGAATTCCTTCTGGCGCGCCAGGGCATTGGCCAGCAGGAAATGGGCCGTGGCGTACTGGTCGTCATTGGCCACCGCTGCGCGATAGAGAGTGATCGCCGATTCCGCCTGATCCGCACGGGCCAGCAACATGCCGGCAGTGGTGACGATCTCACTGGGGGCGCCTTCCATCTCGGCCAGCTCGAGGAGCACCTGTTTGGCTTTCTTGTTTTTGGACGATTCGAGCAGCACCTGACCTTCGGAGAGCACCGCTTCGGCACTGTTCGGATCGGCGGTTCGGGCCCGACGGTACAATTTCAGCGCCGCTGATCGATTGCCCTCCTTGCGCTGCAGATCCCCCAACGCGATCCAGGGGCCGGCGTCCTCGGAATCGATTTCCCCGGCTTTGGTGTAGTGGGTTCTTGCCAACTCCGCTTGGTCCGCGGATTCGAGCGCCAAAGCGTAGTTGAAATGAGCACCGGCCTCGTCGGGATTGAGCTCGAGATACTGCTTGAGCTCGTTCATCGCCTCGCCCACGTTTCCCTTTTCGAGCAGCAGCAGGCCCAAGTTGTTGTGTGCCTCGGCGAGCTCCGCATCGAGCGCCACCGCCTTCTTGTAGTGATGTTCAGCGCCGTCGAGATCGTCCAGCTGGCGCAGGGAAACCCCCAGGTAGTAGTGGACTTGTGCATCACCGGGGGCGGATTTTACCACCTCCCGAAACAGCTCGGCGGCCCCGGTGTAATCCCCCTGCTTGAGCAGTTCCTCCCCCTGCTTGAGGGAGGCTTCGACCGACTGGGGGGTGGCCGGCTCGGCGGCGGGTCGGTGCGGCGCTGTACCACAGCTCAACAGCCCGGCGGTGAGAAGACCTAAGACAACCCAGTACACTTTCATCTCGACCTCCTTGAACCACACGAGAATACACGAGCTTACCACAGGGGGCGCGCTTGTTCATTCGCCTTGTCGCGGTGCACCGATTTTTTCGACCGTAAGTGGTCCACCCGCCTTGGAGTAACAATAGACGCATCCCCCCAAGCAGCGATCCGCGTCGTAGTCGCCGATATCCTCACTCGGCAGACATTGGCAAGCGCTGCGCTGGGAGTAGTCCCGAGCTCTTTCCAGCGATTCACCCAGTGGATCCCCCCGTTCCAGCACCCCCTGGGGGATGCACTGGGCTGCACCGACCCGGGGATCGATCCCGAGGTTTTTCGGCTGGGCACAACTGAGCAATCGAATGCCGAGCTCATCGGCGGCATCCAGCAGCTCGATCAAAAACGTCGCTTTGCGCGCCTCGGTCCAGCGGGGAATTCCCGCCTGTTCGAAGAACGGTGTCAACGATCCCTTGAGGCTGCGATAGGCCGGAAATGAAAAGGTGCAGCTGTCGACGCCGAGCTCACCCATCCGATGCGCAATGCGCTTGAATGTCTCAACTTTCGAGAGTCCTCTGAGCAGGGGATCGTAGCGCCAGCGGATGCGCCACGGCTCTTGGTGAAAGGTCTCGATCAGACGGGGCAACTCGGACAGCACCTCTTCGGTTGCCGGAGCGCCGGGTTCGTAGATCGAGCCACCGAGTCCGGTAACCGTCAGGTTGATCACCGGATTGTCCAGGGTCGATGAGACCAGCCGGTGCAGTGGTCCACCGGCCAGGAACGGTTTGACGTGACGCGTCCAAAAAACGATCCCATAGAGCCGTCGGGTACGCAGTCGGGCCAGCCGTCGTTCGATTCGCTCGAGACACGCTTCGGCGTGAAATCCGGGCAGGTCGGTTCGCCGTGAGGCCGACAGAATGAGCGGACGACCGGTCCCCATCACCTATAACGAAAACGGTTCGGGGTACAGCTGTAGGGTATAGGAATCGTCGAACGGGGAAGAAAGACTGAGCGCCGGTTGGGGTTGTTCGTCAAGCTCGATTGGTTTGGGTACACAGGATTTGGTCGCATCGTCGCATTGATCTCCGCGCCAGCAATCCAAATCGGTCTCGCACAGGGGCGTGGTGGCGGCCAGAATCACGCCGGTGAGGATCAACGCGGTACCGGTCAGCACCAGGGTGGCAACCACCGCTTTCTGCTGGGCTGTGTCACCGAACAGACTATCGGCGTCCTCCAGGGATGCGCGGTAGATCACCCCGCTGGTCAGGGTTATCGCCCCACCACCGGTGATGATGCCCGGAACGATCTGCTTCTTGCTGCACCCGAGCCCAACGAGCACCGCTGCGCTCAACAGAACACGTGCCGTGATTGTGTAACTCATGGTGAGAAGTATATCCCAGCGGACCTGATAAAACCAGTTGATCGTCAGGGGCCGGTCGGGGTGATAT
Organism: Myxococcota bacterium; assembly: GCA_028278265.1. GTDB lineage: Bacteria > Myxococcota_A > Polyangia > JAAYKL01 > JAAYKL01 > JANQET01. The sequence goes on along the minus strand of JANQET010000401.1, from coordinate 4,013 downwards.
TGACTATTGTTCTGTTGAAATCGGTACGATGGCCACCAGCACATACGGCTCCCGCGAAATCCGCTTGTTCAGGAATTTGCGCAGCACCGACCGCAGCAGTTGATGCTGTCGCTCCCGATCGCATCGGACGTCCCCGCTCAATCCTTCGATCACCCGTCGCGTCTCCCCGGCAATCTCTTCAGTGAGCCAGGGCATCATCTCATCGTACACCACGCCGCGGGCGATCACCTCGATCTCTCCGACGATCCCTCCGTCCGAATCGACCGCAAAACTGACAATCAACACCCCATTGGCCGCGAGAATGCGCCGATCCTTCAACGCGCTCTCCGGTACGCTCGTACCGTTGTGGATGTACACCTTGCTCGTCTCGACCGCACCGCGCTCCACCTTCGGCACCCCCGCCTTGAGACTCACCCGATCGCCGTTGCACGCCACCGCCACCTCCGGGACACCGGCGCTTCGGGCCAATTCCGCCCCGGCGATGAGATGCCGGTAGGTGCCGTGAATGGGCACGAAACAGGTGGGGTTGACCACCTTGATCGCCGCTTCGATCTCCTGGCTGGAACCGTGTCCGGACACGTGCACTCCTTCGTTCACGCCGCGATGGACGACCCGGGCGCCCAGGCGGTGAAGGCGATCGATCACCCGTCCGATAGCCACCTCGTTGCCCGGAATGAAGCGACTGGAAAAAATCACCTGATCATTGTCTTCCACGTGGAGTTGGCGGTGGTTCTCAGTGGCCAGCCGTCCCAGCGCAGAGCGATCCTCACCTTGGGTACCCGAAACGATGACCAATGATCGATGACGGGGCAGGTGGTCGACTTTTTCGAGGGGAACGAGCAGGCCGTCGGGAACGGTGAGGTGTCCGGTCTTGGTCGCCACACGGACGTGGGTATAGACGGAGCGACCACACAGGGTGACCTGCCGCTCACAGCGCCGGGCGACCCGGAGAAGGGCGTTCAACCGTTCGATGTTGGAGGAGAAGATCGCCACATAGACTCTCCCCGGCGTCTCCCTCGTTAGTTGCTCGATCGTTTCCTCGACCCGGGCCTCGTCGCCGGCCGGGTTGCCCTCTTCGGCCCCGGTGGAATCCGAGAGCATCAAATCGATGCCGCCGCCGGCCTCCTCGGCCAGCCGTTCGAGCACGTCGCGCCCCTGATCCGGACCGCGCAGACCGATTTTGAAATCACCCGTATGCAGCACCCGGCCGTCGGGGGTATCGATCACCAATCCCGTGTTTTCGACCACTGAATGGGGCATGGGAAAGGGGTGCACCCGAAACGGGCCGAGCTCGATGGTCTCCCCTGGGCGTACCGTTTGACCCACCAACTTGCGACCGGAATCGAACTCCCCTTGGCGTTCCTCGAGCAATCCCAAAGCGTATGCGCCGCCGTACACCGGCGCTTCGAGCTCTTTCAACAGGTAGGGGACGCCGGCGATGTGGTCCTCATGGGCATGGGTCAGCACGACCGCTTCGATATCATCGCGCCGCTCCGCGAGGTAGTGAAACTCCGGGTGGATTTGGTCAATTCCCAGATTTTCCGGTGAGAACATCACCCCGCAATCGATGACCAGCAGCCGGCCATCGGACTCGAGCACCTGGCAGTTCATCCCGATTTCACCCAATCCGCCGAGGGCGACGAATTTGAGTCCCGACCGGATCGCTGTATGTTTCTTCGTCATTGCACAAGACCGTTTGTCGACCGAAAAAGAGTGCTAACCCTACCCGGCCGGGCATCAATCGGTCAAGAATAGGATCATTTGTTCAGTGACCAGACGAACGGTTCAAACCGGCAGCCGCTTTTTCACCGGCAACAGTCGGGCTGCCATGATCCCGCCGACAAAGCCGAATAGATGTCCCTGCCAGGAGACACCGGGCTGACCGGGCAATACGCCGAATATCAATCCGCCGTAAAGAATCCCGACCGCGAAGGAGAGCACAATCGCTTTGAAATTGCGTTCGAAATAGCCGCGAACGAGCAAGAAACTCATCAAGCCGAAGACCACCCCGCTGGCGCCGATATGCATGGTTCCCGATCCGCCGATGAGCCAAGTTCCCAGACCACCGACAACCGCGCTGGACAAGAACACAAAGAAAAACGCACCGGTGCCGAACAGCAACACGAGCCACCCCAACACCACGAACGGGACGGTATTGGCGAGCAGATGGGCAAATCCCCCGTGGAGAAACGGCGCGAAGAGGATACCGCGCAACCCGTCCAGATTGCGCGGGGCGATGCCCCATCGATCCAATGAGCCGTTGAACATGACCTGATCGGCGATCTCAACCACCCAGAAAACGGTGACAAAAAAGCCGACAATCCCGGCCCGCTGCTTGAACCGCTGCTGCCAGGTGCTGCCTTGAGTCTCCTGCATGGTCCAACTTGTACCCCAATTATCGGCAGGCTCAAACTCAAATGTGGGACGGGATTTATCTACGGGTAGAGGGTTTCGGCCCCCGGGCGAGTGTAAAATTGAATTTGCAGAGTAAAATTGATACGTCTGTACACAGGAGGGACGGGATACACCGATGAAAAAAATCGAGATACAAGCTGGTTTGGGCTCACTTGGCCTGGTGGGCCTGTTGGCCGTGAGCGCCTGCGGCACCGAAGGACCGCCGAAACGGGCGCTACCGACGGGCCGCCTGGTATTCAAAGACGATTTTAATCGCGAACAACTGGGGGACAACTGGCGACAGGCCGGATCGGCTTATCGCATTGAAAAAAATGAACTTCTCGCCCAGGGCGCTAAAAACCATCCCCTCTGGCTCAAGGCCAAACTCCCCCGCGATGCGAGAATTGAATTCAGCGCGCGATCGATGAGCACTGCCGTCGACATCAAGGCCGAACTGTTCGGCGACGGCCGCTCCAAACCCGTCGCCGCGTCGTACAAAGCGACGAGCTACGTCTTGGTGCTCGGCGGGTGGAACAACAAGCTGTCGATCATAGCCCGGATGGACGAGCACGGGGCCGATCGGGTGGTCCGCCGGTCGCCCAAGGGGATACCCAAAAAACAATATCAATTCACAGCGGTCCGCCAGGGGAAACGGCTGTCCTGGTACGTGGACGGAGCGCCTTTCCTGGAACTCGAGGATCCCAACCCGCTGGCCGATGCGGGCCACGAACACTTTGCATTCAACAATTGGCGCAGTAAGGTATTCTTTGACGATTTGTGTATTTATGAATTGTAAGAAAACAGCCTGATGACACCCGACGAACAGACCGCTGCAATTACCGATATCGAAACCACGCTCGATCGACTCAGCGCCCTCTACAATCAGTATTTTATGGGTATTGAAAAGCTGGAGCCCACTGTACAGCGCAAGGCGCTGGACCGAAAAATCAACACTCTCCGGCGCATCAAGCTCTCCAACACGGCGCAGCGGTTTCGGTTACAGACCCAGATCCAACGGTACAACACCCAGTCCACTTACTGGCGCCGCATTTGTCGACAAATCGAGGAGGGAACGTACCGGCGGGATATCATGCGGGCCAGACGGCGACACGAACCATCCCTCCCCGCCGAGGCTCAACCCTCGAACCCCAGTCAAAGCGCACCGGAGGTGACCGCCGAAGCGACGGTGGAAGAACGGACAGAGGTCCCCACTTTCGATTTGACCGATTTCGATTTGGATGAACCGTTTGACAGTCAGATGCCACCAGCCAAATCGCCGGCTGACGGCATCGCCGACCTCGACGATCCGTTCGACGCGTTCTCGCCACCGGACATCGCGGGGGCCATCCCAGCCCCTGAACCGCTCTCCGACGTGGCGCTCAAAACCACACCAAAATCCGAACCCAAGCCCGAGTCCAAATCGATAACCAAATCCGAAACCAAACCCGAACCCAAGCCCAAGTCCAGATCCAAAACCAAATCCGAATCCGAACCCAAGCCCAAGCCCGAAAAACAGCCGCGGCCCAAGGCCAAGCTCAAGCTCAACTCCGTACTCGGCTCCACATCCCCCCCCGAGGCCACCGCGATTCCCCAATCCATGCCTCTGCCCAAATCGGCAA
>JANQET010000385.1 GCA_028278265.1 Myxococcota bacterium | reverse complement strand
TTGAACGTATCGGGAAGATTTTAGTACCCCCACCCGGGGGCACGATTGCGGCGAAGTCGGTTCTTTTCGCCGCCGAACCGACCGTCCGCCGCCGCTTCCGCCGCCGCCTTCCCCGAATTTTCCCTGTTTTGTCGACCATCCCGTCTGGCATTGGACTTGCTTAGTTCCCGGTGCATGACAGAATTGCTCAAAATCGAGGTTATGCGCGGGTTCGAGCTGATCGGCCAGCACACCTTCTCTCAAGGGCAACAGATCCTGATCGGTCGATCCAAGGATGCGGATGTGATGCTCCCGGCCCAAGATGTATCCCGGCGTCACGCACTCGCGCTGCCCTGTGCCGAGGGCATCGAGCTCAGGGATCTGTCGAGCAACGGCGTATTTGTCGATGGGGAACGCTTGCCACCCAGCTCCACCCTGACGCATGGCACAACCGTGGAAGTGGGCTCGTTTTCGATCTGTCTCGGTTCTTCCGATAAAACCGATGGGGACGGGGATCGCCTCGCCCTGCGGCAGACCATTCTGTCCGAGCTCATCGATCACATCGATCTCTCGGTGGTACAAAAGAAAGACCAAGAGCTGCGGGCGCGGGTCGAAGCTGCATTGAACCGCATCGCTCGGGCCAACGGCATAACTGATGAGCGTGAGCTCCTACGATTGGTCAGCGAGTTGAGTGATGAGGCGTTGAAGCTCGGTCCGTTGGAGCAACTTCTGGCAGATGAAGCGGTCTCGGAAATCATGGTCGTCGATGCGTCCACAGTGTACGTCGAGCGAAATGGTCGTCTCGAAAAATCCGAGCTGACGTTCACCTCCAATGAGGCGGTCTACGCCATTATCGAACGGATCATCACCCCCTTGGGCCGACGGATCGATGAGTCATCCCCCATGGTCGATGCCCGACTGGCGGACGGCTCTCGGGTCAACGCCATTATTCCGCCCCTGGCCCTGCGGGGCCCGGCAATCACCATTCGCAAATTCTCAGATAATCCGTTTACGATGGCCGACTTAACCCGACTGGGATCAATGGATCAGGCGATGTCCGATATCCTCGAACAGGCGGTCCTGGCCCGGATGAACATCGTGATCTCCGGTGGTACCGGTTCGGGGAAGACCACCCTGCTGGGGACGCTAGCGTCGGTCATCCCGAAAGGGGAACGCATCATCACCGTCGAGGACGCAGCGGAACTGCGCCTGCCCCAACCCCATGTGGTCTCTTTGGAGAGCAAGCCGCCCAACGCCGAGGGCAAGGGCCAGGTTACCATCCGCGATCTGGTGCGCAATGCGCTGCGTATGCGGCCCGATCGCATCGTCGTCGGCGAATGCCGCAGCGGAGAAGCGTTGGACATGTTGCAGGCGATGAACACAGGCCACGACGGGTCGTTGACCACCCTGCACGCCAACTCACCGGCAGAAGCGGTGGCCCGGCTGGAGACCCTGTGCCTGATGGCCGGGCTGGATCTGCCCTCCCGGGCGATTCGCGAACAGATCGCCGGAGCGATCAATCTAATCGTTCAGCAAGCCAGATTTGCCGACGGCGTCCGTCGCATCACGTCCATCTCCGAAGTGCAAGGCATCGACGAGGACGGTACGATCCAACAGAGTGAGATTTTCAGCTATCGCCGACCGCGGGGTGACATACCCGGGGAGTTTTTGGCCACCGGTTGGCTGCCCAGTTTCTACACCGCCGCAGGGCCGACGGCGACAGCCCTCGAGATATTGGCCGGCTAATGATGGTGCTTACTTCATTGATGGTGGCCGTTGCGGTCGGGCTCTTCGTCGGATCGGAGAGTTATCTCCACATTCCCCTATGGCGCAGCTTCGGGCGTTACCGCAACTGGTGGACCGGGATCGTCACCACTGCACGCCTCAGCCCCGGCTTCACCCCGGTCCCCTGGATTCAGCTCCTGGCGCTCGGAGTGACGGGCCTTCTGGTCTGGTTGACCGGTGAGTTACTCTGCTTGCTGCTCATCGGACTCGTGGTGCTCTTACCCCCCTGGATGCTGCACCGAGCCCACCGCTTGTTCAGAGAGGATCTGGAATCACAACTACCCGGATTTCTCATCGCCCTGGCCGACGCACTGACCGCGATTCCCAATCTGGGCCAGGCCCTGCGTTCGACCGCAGAGCACGCCGCCTCTCCGATGCGCCAAGAAATCGAAGCGGTGATCGCCGAAACGCGTCTGGGCCGGTCACTGGATCAAGCCCTGGAGAACCTGGCCCGCCGTCTGCGCATTCCCGGCGTCGAATCGGCGGTATCAGCGGCGTTGTTGGGCCGGCGCACCGGAGGAGATCTCTGCAGGATACTGCGCCGTATCGCCACCTCGCTGCGCGAGATCGCCCGGCTCGAAGGGGTGATTCGCGTAAAGACTTCCGAAGGTCGTAACCAGGCGTTGGTGATGGGATCGATGCCACCGGTGCTGGTGTTCCTCCTGCACCAGGTCGATCCGACCTGGTTGACCCCCCTGTGGAACGACCCGATCGGCTGGATTATCGTGGCCGGCGCCGCCGTGCTGGAGGTCATCGCCATCCTGCTCATCAGAAAAATCGTGGCGGTGGAAGTATGATACACGCAATTTTCCCCTGGTGGTTAATGATTGCCAGCGGCGGTGCGGTCGCGGCATTCGTCCTCTGGCTCTGGCCCGAAATGTTGACCATCACCGACGAAGCGGGTGAGATCGGCAAACGGCGCCAGGAAGCGCTGGTAAAACACGCCTGGTTCAACGCCCTCGCGCCGATCATCGGCGCTCTGGCCGATAAATTTGCGACACTCCAGCTGTCCCGATTGCGGCAAAACTTCGAAACACGGCTCAAAAAAGCGGGCTATCCATTGGGATTGAACGTCAATGAATTGTTCGCCCTCTCAGTGCTCACCGGGGTCGCCAGCGCCGCTCTGGGAGCACTGCTCTGTCATCAACTCGATCGGTCATTGGGTGTCGGCCTGGTCATCGGTGCGGTATTCGGTCTTTACGCGCCGCTGATCAAAACCGATTCCGCGGCTCGAGATCGGCTCTTGAGCATCAGCCACAGTCTCCCCCAGGCCATTGATCTGGTCGCCCTGGCGATGGAGGCGGGGCTCGATTTTCACGGAGGCCTGTCTCAGGTCGCTTCGCGGATGCAACAGACCAATCCGCTCCGATTCGAATTCGAGCACATCATCAACAAGCTGACCGTCGGTTGGTCGCGACAGCGGGCATTGATCGAGTTCTCCACCCGCATTCCGATCAAATCGGTGACCCAGTTCGTCTCCGCGGTCAACCAAGCGGAAAAACGGGGTACCCCGCTGGCCCGTGTTTTGAGCGCCCAGGCCGAAGTGATCCGCCTGCGTCGCTCACAGGCCGCAGAGCGGGCCGCTGCACGAGCCGCGGTGCTCATCCTCGGCCCACTGATGCTGATTTTCGCGGCGATCATCCTGCTGATCCTCGGCCCGTTCATCATCAAAATGATTCGCGGCGAACTGTTCTGATGGCCGCTTGATTCGATTCACAACTTGTCTATCCCGCGGTACACTTCGGCGCAGGGAATACCTAATTTTATCGACGGGAAAATGACCATGGCAACCAACAATGTCGATTGGCAGCAACGACCACCATACACAAACGATTCAACTGGTTTTACGGTCACCTATCGAGCCGCGTGTTTTTGCGGTGCCGTGGCGCTCGAAGTCGGCGCGGACCCGGTCGACGCCAAAATCTGCCATTGTCGCCAGTGTCAGACGCTCCACGGGGCGCCGTTTCAGTGGGCCGTCATCTTTCACAAGCGAGACGTCCGCTTTGTCCGAGGCACCGACGATATTCACTTCTACCACGCCGACACCGGAAGAGCGGCCCACGTGCTGCCCTGCCGACTGAGTTGCGCCGTCTGCCGGGCTCCCATTGCAGACGAAGGACGGCGGATGCTGCTCGCCTTTGGTCCCCTGTTCGATTTCGGGTTTCCACCGACTGTGCCCGCCTCCTTTGCGCCGAGTTGTCACATTTTCTACGGGTCGCGGGTGATGGACATCGATGACGGAAAGCCCAAGTACCTCGGCCACAAAGGTCGATCAGAGCGGTGGTCACCGAGCTAAGCGGTCAGTTTTATTTTCTTGATTTTGATATTGTTGATGTCGGCGACCCCCAGCCCCTTGGCCGCGGCGAGCTCGACGTGATCGATGGGGCGACCCGAAGCTGCCAGGGAAAGCAGCCCTTTTTCTTTGCGCTTGGCTTCGATCACCTGGCGTCCCACCGCATCGAGGGCCACCGGATCGAGTCCGAGCCACAGCTTCTGCGGGGCGAACAGCACCGCTTGATTGCGGGGGAGCGGTCCGTTGTCGAAGCATCCCTCGAGACCGTCGATAACGTGCAGCACCACCTTTTTCTTCACCTGTTCCGTCGCGCAAATATCGGCGATGAACGGACCGATATGGGCCGGACGATGGAAGCGGGCATTGTTGCCGGTCAGCCCGAACGCCAGGTTCTTCAGGCACAGGGTCACCCCGGCCAGGGCGTGGTCCTTGAGAATGGCCAGGTTGATAATCTTGGTACAATCCTTGGTGAATATTGTTGAAAACGGCGAAACCGCGCCGAAGGTCTTGTCCCGGCGATCCGGATTGTCCGACTTGGATTTGTAGGTCAGCTTCTTATCGTAGCGCATCGGCCCGTCCCCCCGGGGTTCGCTGCCATAGCACTTCGGCCCCTTCGCGGAGGTGTTCAGCGCGTACTTGCCGGCGACCATGTGACCCTCGAAGCGATCCCAGACGATGATGTTGTTTTCCTTGACGCCTATTCCTTTGAGCTCTTCAATCACCGCCTGAACGAGCTCATCGTGGGTGCTGAGCAGCGGTCGACCCAGAGTATTGATCTTTAGCCCGACCCGATCATCCGGCTTGATCAGCTTGGACCACGGTTTGTTGCCCAAACCGATCCCTTTCAGCCCTCGTTGGAGCATCTCGCGCACCTTGGTCTGATCCACCCGCCGCTGCTCGGCCACGACTGCGGGGTGAAACACCTCGACGACCGTGCTCTGCTGGGTGACCGGTTGAGCGGCGCCAAGCCCCGCCCCGGCGACCAATCCGGCGCCACAAATTGCCGTTGAACCCTGTTTGATGAAATCCCGGCGATTCAGTTTTTCGGTCATCGTCCAACCTCCTTGCATTGAGTATCTATATCATCAAACGCCCATCCGTTCGAGTAGACGGTCCAATAGTAAAAACGAACGACCCTCGACTGTTATTCTGTTTGAGCGCTGATAACGGTATCAGGCGTTGGCGACCATCGGTGGAACGTCGGGATTGATGCGTACGGAAACCATCTTGGAAATACCCGCCTCTTCCATCGTCACCCCATAGAGGGAATCGCTGCGCTCCATGGTCAGCTTGGAGTGGGTGATCATGATGAATTGGGAGCGATCGGTCATCTCGCGCAGCATGTCGATGAAGCGGTTGATGTTGGCTTCGTCCAGCGGAGCGTCCACCTCGTCGAGCACGCAGAACGGACTCGGCCGGTGCAAAAAGACCGCGAACATCAGGCTCACTGCGGTCAGCGCTTTTTCTCCACCGCTGAGCAGCTCGATGTTGCTCAACCGTTTTCCCGGCGGCTGGGCCACAATATCGACACCGGTGGCCAACAGATCTTCCGGGTCGGTCAGCACCAGGTGTGCGCGCCCCCCCTTGAATAGCCGGGGAAAGATCTCCTGAAACTTGGCATTGACATCTTCGAACGTCTCTTTGAAGCGCCGTCGGGAGTCCCGATCCATTCGCGCAATCGCCTGCTCCAGATCTTCGAGGGCCTGTTCGAGATCGGCCTTTTGGGTCACCAGTTTCTCGTGCCGCTCGCTCTCGGACTTGTATTCCTCAATCGCCGCCAAGTTGATCGGGCCCATGCGCTCGATCAGCCGGCGCAGCTCGTCGATGCGCGCCTTCGTTTCGTCGGTGACCAAGTCGCGCAGATGGTAGTCGGTCAGCACGTGCAACAGGTTGAGATCGTAGCGCTCGCTGGTGTTTTCGAGCAGGTGGCGGACCTCGATGGAGAGTTGGTGCACTTGAAGCTTGAGCTCGGCCACCAAATCCGTCGCGTTCTGGGCCTCTTTGCGCATTCGTCTAAGTTCGGCTTCGGCCTCGGCGGTTGCCCCGGTGGCAGCCTCGAGGGCTTGACGCAGCTCGGTGATTTGGACCCGAATCTGTTCGGCCCGCGCCAGTCGCGCGGCCTGGCTCTCCCGCTCCAGCACCGCCTTCCCGGCCGTGGTACCGATCTTCTCGAAGATGCGACAAAGATCCTCATCCCCCCGTCCCAATCTCTCCGTGGCATCGCGGGACATCTGCTTGAGCTGGGCCTGGCGATCGACCACCGCCTGCCACTGGTGATCGAGAGAAGCCTGCTTGACCCGCATATCCGCCGTCTTCGCGGACAGATCATCGGTCTGAGAGCGGCAGACGTCGATTTGCGCCATCTGTTCTGCGATCACCTGCTCGAGAGTGGCGATCTCTTCGGTGGTCGATTGAACCTCGGCGACCGCCCGTTCCCGATCGGCACGGGTTTGCACCAACCGCTCCTCCTGGTGCGCGATCTCGGTTTCCAAGGCCTCTCGCCGCTGGGCCAGGGTGGTCAAGTCATCGATCGCCCGGTTCTTGTCCTTGCGCGTCTCGGCCAGCAGAATCGCCTGATCCTGGGCACTGGCCCGCGCCTGTTCCGCCGCGTTGTTGTGCACCTCGAGCTCGGCCTTGATAATTTCCAGCCGCTCGGCCAGGTCGTCGTGACGGGCCGCGAGTTGGACAATCTGTTCGTCGAGCTCCCTGATCTCCCGTTTCTGCCCCAACAGGTCGGCGCCCATCGAGCCAGCGCGACCGCCATTCATCGCCCCGTCGGCCCGGAGCACCTGACCGTCCAGCGTGACCAGGGTCGCCCGTCCGGCATTGTCCTGCCAGAGTTGGGTCGCGATCTCGAGATTCTCGACGACGAAAACACTGGTCAGCAGGCATCGGGTCAACTCGCGGGCCTGCGGCTGGACAGTGAGGAAATCGAACAGGGAGCCGATAATTCGCCGATCGGTCATCTCGACGGTCGGACCGAATGGCACCGTCCCGCTGTTTTGTGTCAGCACAGTGACCCGGCCCACATCCCGCTCCTTGAGCCTGGCCAGAATCTCAAGACCGGCATCCCGATCGGACACCAGCAGGGCCTGCAGGCGGCTGTCCAGCACAGCGGCAAGCGCAAGCTCAAAGCGAGCAGGACATTCGATCGCATCGAGAAACAACCCCTCGAACAGCTCGGGGCCGTCCTCGTTCAGCGAAACGACAGCGTCCCGCACCGCCCGATCGTGGCGCTCCAGGCCGCCCATCACCTCTTCGAGGGATCCCTTGCGGGATCGCTTCACCTGCAGGGCGTCGCGCACGTCGCGCAGCTCGGTTTCGACCGTGTCGATTTGATGGGCCAGGCGCTCACCGGATTCTCTTTCGTGCTCCTGGGCGGCGATCTCGGCGTTCAGCTTCTTCTCCACCGCGGTACTCTGTTCTTCCAGCGCGTTCAAATGGGTCCGCATATCGGCGGCGTGCTGATCCCGCGAGGCCTGTTCATCCCGGGCCGTGTTGAGGCCCGCTTCGATCTCCCGCTGTCGCTGGGAGAGGTTTTCAATCGCCATGTTCGAGGCGGCCAAACGCGCCTTGGTGCGGCTGAGCCAATCCCGTTTGGCATCGTGGGTCTCGGCGAGATCCTTGAGCCGCACCCGGGACTGTTCCGCCTCCTGGGCCAGCACCTCGTGCTGCTCCTTGCAGGCCAGACGATCAGCGTCGATACGCTTTTGTTGTTCGACGAGCTGGGTCGATTCTTCCCCCATCGCCTCGATCTGCTCCGCCGTAGTGACCTTGTGCTGTCTCAGGGAGCGCTCCTCGTCGTGGAGCCGCTCGATGGTCTCCAGGTGATGACGCACTTCGTTTTCGACGATCTGGATTTTGTTGTTCAGCTCGTAGCTCTGGGCCGTCCGTTCGTCCAGCTCGGTTTTGATCGCCTGTTCGTCGAGTCGCAGCTTGCTCTGGCGCGCGTCGAGGGTGACTAGGTTGTCGCTGATCTGCTGGTGAACCCCTTCTGCCTCCTTCAGGGCTGCATCGACGGCAACTTGATTGGCGCTCAGCTCCAAGTACTGGTGGCTGGCCACGTGCAGCTCCAAATCGGTCAGCTCGTCCCGATAGCGCTTGAACCGCTCGGCTTTCTTGGCCTGCCGATTGAGACTGGCCAGATTGCGCGCCATTTCGGTCACCACATCATTGATGCGCAGCAGGTTTTGTCGGGTGCGGTCCATGCGTCGTTCGGCAGAGCGCCGATTGGCCTTGTACTTGGTGATCCCCGCCGCTTCTTCGATGATCAAGCGACGGTCTTCGGAGCGGGCACTGATGATCAATCCGATTCGCCCCTGCTCGATGATCGAGTAGGCCCGGGGCCCGCCGCCGGTTCCGAGGATGAGATCGGAGATGTCCTTCAATCTGCAGGGCAGCTTGTTGATCAGGTATTCACTGTTCCCCTCCCGGTGCAACCGCCGGGTGACCGACACTTCGGGGAAGTCGGTATAGGCCGGATGGGACAGGCCGTCGCCATTGTCAAAAGTGATGGTCACCTCGGCCATCGACGTGGGCCCCCGCGTCTCCGAACCGTTGAAAATGACGTCCTCCATCGCTTTGCCGCGGAGGTTCTTCGGAGACATCTCACCGAGGGTCCAGCGAATGGCATCGACGATGTTGCTCTTGCCGCAGCCGTTCGGGCCGACCACTGCGGTCACCGCATTATCAAAAGTGATCTGGGTCTCGTCACAAAATGATTTGAACCCGGATATATCTAGTCGTTTAATCTTCATCCGAAAACTGCCTTCATCACGGGATGCCAGCCGCCTCCCGAAGAAACCGCTCACCCACTCATACTGCAGGTGTTGGGTACCAAAAATACCCTAGCAGATAGGGAATGACCTCACAACACCTTTCGTTGCCATACATGTATGGTCACTTCATTAAAAACACTCAAAAATCGACACATTTCGATTGGCTTTTGCGGGTTATTTTTTTGTAAAAGATCCGGGTGATCATTGATAAGGTGGCTTTAATGACAATGACTCCCCATATTGAAGCCCATTCGCGCGATTTTCCGGGGGATCCCTCCCCCCAGCCCCTCTTCGGTGTGCGGGACAGCCTGCGGTCACTTCCCCGCTGGTCACTGGGCCTATCGCTGCTCTTCGCCTGGGGGACGGCGGCGCGTTTGGCCATTGCCTTCGACCGTCCCCGGTGGGTGGAACGATTCCTCAAAAAAGCGAGCCGGTCAATCCCGGCCGGACTGGGCATCGAGGTTATCGTAAAAGGGGTCCAGCAGATCGATTCAGAGGGGACCTATGTCTACATCGCCAATCACGTAAATATTTTCGATATGTTCGTGTTGTACCAAGCAATTCCCCAATACACTCGCGGGCTGGAGCACATCGACCACTTCTCGTGGCCGGTGATCGGACCGATCATCACCGCCGCGGGACAGATTCCGGTCGATCCCTCCTCACGCCGCACCACGGCCAAGGGGCTCCGCCGGGCCACCGAGATGCTCCGCCGGGGGGAGTCGATTACCGTGCTGCCCGAAGGATCGCGAACCCTGGACGGCAGCCTGGGGCGGTTTTTCCCCGGTGCGTTTCGATTGGCCATCGGGGCCGGTGTGCCCGTCGTGCCAATCGCCATCTCCAACGGTAGGGCCGTTTCCCGCCGAGGCGACTGGCGAATTCGACCGGGTCGGGTGGAAGTCCGCTTCGGCGAGCCGGTGCCGACCGACACGCTGACCCGTCGTGAGGTCTCCCAACTCGCCGAGCAATGTCGCAAAATCATTATTGATTTGCTCCACAACCGCCCGTCGGGAAACAAAAGCCAATCAAGGGAATCGGATCGCCAAAAGAACACTTGACATGATAAATACTACAGACTAAGAAAGAGCGCTCCGCGAATAGCGGAGTTACCCAGTCACTCGAGCTGCTTCGGGTGGCAGCTTGAAACGAGCTTACGGAGACTTTCTGGAGCACACCATGCGGACGTACAGCGCCAAACCCGGCGAAGTAAAAAGAAGTTGGTATATCATCGACGCGGCGGACATACCTCTCGGACGAACGGCCAGCGAGGTCGCCAAGATCTTGCAGGGCAAGAACAAACCCACCTATACCCCCCACGTGGACGTGGGTGATTGCGTGGTCATCATCAACGCGGCCAAAGTCAAATTGACCGGTGATAAGCTGGACAAGAAAATGTACCACCACCACAGTGGTTGGGTCGGCGGCCTCGTCTCGACCAGCGCTCGCGAAGTGATGAACACCGATCCGACCCTGTTGGTCCGAGGCGCGATCAGGGGAATGCTGCCCAAGAGCAGACTCGGTCGCGCGATGCTGCGCAAACTGAAAATCCATAGCGGGGCCTGTCCTGAGCACGGCTACGTCGCTCAAAAGGCCGAACCGCTCGAGTTATTCAAAAAGTCAGGAAAGGATGAACGATGAGCTCCACGGAGAATCGGTGGTACGCCACGGGTAAACGGAAACGGGCTGTCGCACGCGTGTGGCTCACGCCGGGAACCGGAAAGATGATCATCAACCGCCAGGCCGAGGAAATCTATTTTCCCCGGGCGATTTCGCGAATGATCATGCGCCAACCATTGGAGTTGGTCGAAGTCGACGAGAAATTCGATCTGTTGGTCAATGTCCACGGGGGTGGGTTGGCCGCACAGGCCGACGCGATCAAGCACGGCATCTCTCGCGCGTTGTGCAAAGTCGATCCGGGAAACCGGGGCGCATTGAAAAAGGCCGGCTTTCTCACCCGTGATGCCCGCGAGGTCGAGCGGAAAAAATACGGACAACCCGGCGCTCGCAAACGCTTCCAGTACTCCAAACGCTAATCGGCGTTCCACCCGTCGCCAGATCCCCCTCACCCTTCGACATCGTTCATTGCCGCGCATACCTTGTACCAAGCGCGCGACCCTGCGCGTTTTTTGACCCCTAAAATCAAAAACAGCTATGGTCGACAAGAGGAGGGTTTGATGCATCATAAACACCTCATACTCATCCTGACGGCGACCATCGTCATGCTCGGTACCGCCCCGTCAGCGTCGCCGGCAATTGAGCAGGGCGGTTTGACCGCACAGGACATCGCCCAGATGGCCTTTGACGGAACCCGCTACGGGAGGCAGCTCACGGACGGTCGTCAGGTCGTCTTCACGGTCGATCCATCCCTCCAGCGCCGGGCCGAGGATATTTTCACCAAGTACAAGGTGCCGGCGGGCGCGGCAGTGGTGTTGAACTCCCGCACCGGGCGCGTGCTCACCCTGGCCCAGACAAGAAAGAAACCGGCCTTTGCCGATTCGGCCGAGGTGGCCCTCGACCCCTCCCCCCCTGCGGCGTCCCTCTTCAAAGTGGTCACCGCAGCCGCCCTACTCGACAGCGGCAAGACCTCGATTGCCGCCAAAACCTGTTATCACGGCGGCTCGCGAAAACTATTGCTCGAGCACTTGCGGGATTCCCCCAAGGCGGATACGGCCTGTGCTTCGGTCGCCAATGCCCTGGGCAAATCGATCAACGCCATCTTTGCCAAACTGACCGATCGCCTGTTGGTCCGAGGGGACTTGAGCGGCTATGCCGAACGGTTCGGCTTCAACCGCTCCCTGCCCTTCGATATTCCGCTTGAGCCGTCGTCAGCCCAGATTCCCGCCGACCGGCTTGAGCGGGCGCGGACCGGAGCCGGGTTCTGGCACACCCATCTCTCCCCCCTACACGCGGCGATGATCTTTCAAGCGCTGGCCCAAAAAGGGGCCATGCTCCGCCCCTACGTCGTCGATCACGTCCTGGACGAACAGGGAGCGGTGATCTACCGCGCCGAGCCCCAATTCATCGGTCGTCCGGTGGGAGAGCAAACCGCCAAAACCCTGGTTCGAGCGATGGTCACCACGGTCAGGCGGGGAACCGCCCGCAAGGCGTTTCACGACGCCCGCGGAACCCCCTATCTGCCCGGAATCGACGTGGCCGGAAAAACCGGTTCCCTTACCGGCCGTCATCCCTATCGCGCCTACAGCTGGTTCGTCGGCACTGCTCCGGCCGACAAGCCCGAAGTGGTCGCTTCCGTGTTGGTGGTCAACGAGCCCCGTTGGCGGATCAAAGCGTCGACCGTGGCCATGCAATTGTTGAAAAAGTACTTTAACCAAAAAAACAGGTGAGGCGCGCCGGGGACGGCTCGTTGCTCACCGGACCGGCGTTCATCAAAGCCCGACGGGCAAATCTTCGCAGACCAACTCCTCCTTGAAGAACAAGCCGTTGAACAGAACTTCTGAGCTGCCCACATCAACCAGCATCGCCCGAAAGACTTTCTCCCCTTCTTGATCGCAGCGGTCGAGTTGACCCAGGCGTTTGACCATCTGATGCGCCTCGTGGTCCAACGCGCGCCCGGATGGTCTGATCCGGGCCAACAATCGAACCGGACCGACGCCGGCGATGCGCTCCTGCCCTTTGGCCAGTTCCCATCGTCCTGTCGACTCGAAGCGATTGACCTCGGCGATGAACTCGCTGAGCTCGTTCTTGTACGCAGCGAGATCCTGAGGATCGATTCGCCGATGCCGGGGCTTGCAGTGGGGCCGAAGCCCGCTTTCGATGCGCAAAAAGGCGTTGGCGCGGACCAGATACCCCGTCCACTCCCCATCAAATGCAGAGAGGACGTCCGCCACTGCCCGGGCTCCCAAATCGCGCAACTCCGCCCAGTAGTCGCGATGGCCTTCTGCCGGACAACCGTCGGGAATGAAGGCCGGCTCGTCGGTCATGCCGATGAGCCCGCCGGAGGCCAGATGAAACCGGGGACCGATTGGACAGGCCCGGTCGATACACGGCTCAAAACGATCGAATAGGGAGCGATAGGCTTCGGCGCACCGCTGTCCAGGGCCGGACAGCCCTGCCGTGCGGTGCAACTCCTCTCGCCAGAAGGGCAGCGCCGGTTCCAGGTGACGCCTGAACGCATCGGCCAGCACGCTATCGACCGCCTGCCGATAGGGCTCGAAATATTCGTGAAGCTGGCCGACCGCGCGGTTCAGCTCGCTGTCGAGCGCTTGACATCCACCCTTTTGAGCCTCGCGCAACCGACGCAGCATTGCATCATCGATGAACGGCAGCTCACTGATCGTGAGCAGTGCCCGGGCCCCTTTCATGGCCTGCTTCTTGGTCAGCCAGTCGGTGTTCAACGGATGTTCTTTGGGGAGCAGGTAGGGGCGACCGAGGATGTCGGTGCCGCCGGGCTGCAGGGAGACGCGATAGGGCACCTCTCCGCGCTCTTTCATCATCCAGTTCACCGTCGCCCGGTTGCGCATGACCACCTGGATTTGTGGCGCAGTGGCCTTGACCATCTCGAACACCTGATCACTCAATGTGTCGATTGCGCCATCGTGATAGATCAGGATGGCCAGACTCTCCCGCGCGTTCAGCGTCCCGGCGAGCGCCTCCCCCGATCCTTGCCCGATAGTCGCCGGCTGCCAATCCCCGGTCAACACCGGAAGAACGAGGGGTTCCCCGGGGGCCGGAGGTGAGGCCACCGTCGGTGACGGATCGGGTCGAGGAGTCGATTCCACCAGCACTGTGCCGCTTCCGCAGGCGAGCAACAGCACAGGGGCGATGACCATACCCGCGGTTGACAATTTACCAAAAACGGACTGCATCTCAAACCTCCTCGCTAAGACTATGTCACTATCCTTTCACCGTATCGCTCTACCGCCCCCATGTCGAGTGTTGATATAGACGGGATGAATCTCGTCTTTGTTTACTCCTCTTCTTTTTTTTATTTTAAAATGACCTCAAAGGCTGTAATCCAAGAGGTGATACTGGCCTAAAATCCTGCGTAACGGTACGATTTTACGGTTACTGTGAACCCAAGGAGTACTCAATGTCCGGTCATAGCAAGTGGAGCACGATTAAGCACAAGAAGGGCGCGGCAGACGCCAAGAGGGGCAAAGTCTTCACCCGACTGATCAAGGAGATCACCACAGCGGCCCGTCTCGGCGGCGGGGACCCGTCGGGCAACCCCCGGTTGCGCAAAGCGATCGACACGGCAAAATCCAACAACATGCCAGCCGACAATATCGACCGGGCGATCAAAAAGGGCACCGGCGAGCTCGAAGGCGTGGTCTACGAAGAGATCACCTACGAGGGCTACGGCCCCGAAGGCGTGGCTGTGCTGATCGAAGTGATGACAGACAACAAGAATCGAACTGTCGCAGAGATTCGACATCTGTTCACCAAGTTCAACGGCAACCTGGGGGAGAACGGTTGCGTCGCTTGGATGTTCGACTCGGTGGGGCTGATCATCATCGATCGGAGCAAGACCACCGAAGATCAGCTGATGGAGATCGCCCTCGAGGCGGGCGCTGATGACATCAAAGAGGATGGGGAACAGTTCGAGGTGCACACCTCGGTGGACAATTTCGACGCGGTGGTCAAAGCGATCGACCAGGCGAAGATCGAGAAGGTCAGCGCCGAGCTCACCCGACTACCCCAGACGACGACCCGGCTCGACGGAAAATCCGCCCAGACGATGCTCAAACTCTATACCCGACTCGAGGATCTCGAAGACGTCCAAAACCTCTATGCCAATTTCGACATCGCCGATGATATTCTGGAGAGCTTCAGCGGATGATCGCAATGGGCCTGGACCCGGGTACCATTTGCACGGGATACGCAGTTCTGCGTGGGGACGGCAACCGCATCATTCGACTCAAGTCAGGAACGATTCGCACCGCCAGCAAGGCCCCGCTCGAGACGAGGCTATTGGAAATCTACGACGGCTTGATCAGAGTAATTCGTGAAAACGGTCCTCAGGAGGCGGCTGTGGAGAACATCTTCTTCGCCAAGAACGCCATGTCCGCGCTCAAATTGGGTCACGCCCGGGGAGCGATTCTCCTGGCCCTGGCCCAAAACGGCATTGAGGTGACCTCCTACGCACCAGCGCTCATCAAGCGCTCCATCGTCGGCTCAGGGCGCGCGGCCAAAAGCCAAATCGGCAAAGTGGTCCGGACGATCTTGAAAATGCCCCATACCCCCGGGGAGGACGAGGGGGATGCGCTCGCCGTGGCCATCTGCCACCTGAACGCCTCTCGCCTGGTGGCCCGTCAAGCGAAGATCGGGACTAGCCCGAAGTGTTAGTCCGAAATACTCCGACAAATCATTTTCTGGCATATTGGTTGCACCAACATCATCGACAAAACGACGAACTCACCCCAGATGCCCCCCCAATATCCAGCGAGTTCGTCGTTTTTTTATTTTATTCTAGATAGTTACCTAGTTTATCAACAGAACTTATCAGTGATGATTAATCGCAACCGGACCGGGTCGAATTGCACTTCAATCGGTCACAATTACCCAGCTCTGACCTGAGATTTGACCGATCGCCCGATGAGGTTTGACTTACCCCTCTTCGCCCTTGCGCAGCTCGTTCCGAACGCGCCAGCAGAGGATGGCGAATCGCTTGCTGGTGAAGTGCTGGGCCGTGTAGTACCGCCCCGCCTTGAGTGCATCCCAGTAAGCGGCGTCTGCACGATAGCTCGGGTCTTTCAGATAGCGATAGGCCTGACGGTAGGGATCCCGATTGGATTTGGCGCTAATACGGGCAGTAAAGTCGTCGATCGCTTCCTGCCAGTTCGAAAACGACCGCCAGGCGGCATCCCATACCATGTAGTACTGCCCGTCATCGTCCACCTCTTGCGTGCTCCTGATGAACCACGGACCAGACCAGGACCCCTGCTGAACGCCCCAGGCATTGTAGTTCCAAAGTTGCTGTCGCCAGCCCGAAGCGACGACCGCATGAGCGATCATGCGGATTCGCATTGACTTTGAGGAGATACCCGCATCGATTAATATTTGATTCATCCGGTGGCAGATGGCGTTGTAGTTCCAAGGTTCGGCCCACGGTGTAAGCGTCGACTCCACGCGAAGCCCGATATTGAGGCGCTGTCGAATCGCTGTCCCCAATTGATTGAAATAGAACGACAGCCCGTCCGGTCCGGTTTTCTCGATTTCGCCGAGTTTGGGCATATCGTCGGCAACGGGGTTCACCCCTTCGAACGCCGCTGGCTCAATCGCCCCTGTTTCAGCCGAAATCGACGGGGCTGAGTCGCTGTTTTGCAATTCCGAAGCCGCGCGCATCTCGCCCGCGTAGGACCCGCAGTAGGCCCAAAACGCCAACGCCAGCGACGCAGATATTAGTCGTTTTGTCGAACACTCGACGACGTTTCCCGATAAATGACTCATTTTGGATATAGTGTAATAAACCTAACCTCGTTGTTCAACACCCGCGCTCGTTTTTCAACTTCATATTCAGTAACAACGTCAAAAAAACATCAAGCTTAGGATTGATACATAGCGGGTAATTAAAAAAAAATCAAAACAACCGATCGAATTTGATGGTCGAGTGATTTTGTCCCCATTGCCTGCCAAGAAATCCGACAACAAAAGAGAGTCCAATAAGCCGTTTCGGCGCGGAATCAGACGACTGCTAGTGGTGGAGCGGGCGGGGTTGAGGTACAGTTTAGCATATGGCTCGGCAACTCGTCAGCGGGGATTTACTCGAGGGAAAGTACCGCATCGATCGGCTCCTCGGCCAGGGGGGAATGGGGGTCGTTTACGAAGCAGAGCACGTGTTGCTCAAGCGAAGATGTGCCGTAAAAGTCCTCCATCCGACCGAAGCTGAAGACGGCGAGATGATGGTGCGGTTCAGGGTCGAGGCCCAGTCGGCGGCGAACATTCATCACCCCAATATTGTCGAAGTGATGGATTTCGGCACTACGGCAGAGGATCGGCCGTTCTTTGTAATGGAGTACTTGAACGGCGAGTCCCTGCGCGACTACATGGATCGGCAGGAAAAAATCCGCTTACCCGCAGTAGTCGAAATCATCGACCAGATACTCGCCGGGCTCAATTGCGCCCATTTAGCGGGGATCATTCATCGGGATCTCAAACCGGACAACATCTTCTTGGCCCACACGGACAAGGGCAACCACGTGGTGAAGATACTGGATTTCGGCATCTCCAAATTGATCGACCAGTCCGTGCGGTTTCGCGTCGACGGGATCGAAAAGTCCTTTCACAGCGATCGCCCGATGACCGAGCAGGGGATTGTCCTGGGCACGCCCGGCTACATGGCCCCGGAGTCCATTTTCGGCAAATACAAAGTCGACGGAAGGGCCGACCTCTTTTCCGTCGGCGTGCTGATGTACGAAATGATCACCGGGCGCCGCCCGTTCATCGGTGCTGATCGGCGCGAAGTCCTGATCGCCACGGCCAACGGACCGTTGGTCCCCCCGAGTCAGTTTCGGTCCGATCTCACCTGGCCGATGGAACAACTGATACTGATCGCCCTGGCCAAGGATCCGGCCCAACGTTTCGAATCGGCCAAAGAGCAGCTCGACTACCTTACGTCAGCTGCGGTAGGTCGGGTCCCTTTCAAGGCCAGGGCTTCCAAAACTCAAGTCGACCCCCCTTCCACGTTGCGCCCGACCATGTCTCAACACCCGCGCACCGTAAACGGTGGACAAAATCAACGGGCTCCTCATGCCCCGCGATCGGCAATCCCGGCGAACGACCTCTTTCCCGCTGCCGGCCAACCACCCCTAGCGCATCAGCGATCGCCGGTTCCCCCGGATCCGGTCCCCCGAAAACGCTGGTTCCGTTTTCGTCGGTCGCGGCCATTCTTGCTCTCCATCTCACCGTTCACCCTGCTGGTGTTGCTCGCCATCGCCGCCGGTGTGTACTATTTCGGTTTCTATCAGTCACCATTTCGCGTGGCCAAACCCCCGGATCCAATCGGTGATCGCCTAAGTGCTCTGGAACGGGATCGCGTCGCCGGAAAATCCAACACCGACCCGTCACAGACCGCCCGGGTGCAGACACTGGAGACGACTTCACCCTCGTCCGCCAAAACGGTCAGCCTCTGGTTGGAGACGAAGCCTCCCCAACTGACCGCTACCGTCGATGGCATCCTGGTGACCGGGCGTCCAATCATTCTGAAATATGGTACTGCTCCTGTAGAGATTATTTTCAGCGCGGCGGGTTACCACTCCCTCACTCGAAGGGTGGTGCCCAACCGGGAACAAACCTTGAAAGTGCACCTGAATCGGCTCAAAAACAGGTAGAGAATATCATTAATTTCACAACCATCTCAAATTGTATTTACGATTAGAACTCTTTCTTTTACGGACCAAACTATACATACATTTTGAAAGTCCGCATTTGTATCGTATCTAGGAACCCCCTGTGCTCGTCGTTTCTTTGACCAGCCAATTGCGTACGATATCCTGCAGTTGGCTCTGCCAGAGGGGAAAGGAGAACATATGACTCGCCTGGGGCAGGACGTGTAGCGTGAAGGCGTCGCGATACTCCGGGTGCTTGGGCAGAAAATCCTCTTCAAACGCCTCTTTGAACTCCCGATAGAAAAAATCGTTGCCACCAAAAACGAACAACATGTCCCGTTTGGTCAACGCGCAGGTTTCAAAGGCGCTGAAGAACCGGGAGTTGAGGGTGGCACCGCCAATCGTTTCTTTGGTCTCTTGGGCCTCTTCCGATTTGGCGTCCCGTTCGTACCGCCGCTGCAACTGGGCCAGGCCAGAGGCGGCCAGCCCTTTGAAGGTGTGGTAGATTCTGTCGTACTCGCTCTTGCCGGAGAGCAGCCGTTTCCAGTACTCCCGTTTGGTCAGCTTGAACATATACGGTCGCAGGGTCTGCCAATAGTCAGCCACTCCCCGTCGCGAGGTGTAGTCGACCGAAGAATCATCAAGCGCCACCGGGACGCTGAGCATGACCGCCCGTTTGACCCGGGGATCTTGACTGGCAGTCAGAAAAACGGTGATCGCCCCACCACACAAAGCGATGAGCACGATGGGCCGGCGGCCGTATCGGGCGTGCATGAAATCGATGGCGCGCGACACATCGGGCACGTACCGGCCGGTTTGTATGGTGCCGTAGTACGTCTTGGTGTTGCAGCGGGGCAGCTCCCCCTCGCTGTCCCCCATGTGATGGGAGTCAAAGCGCAGGGTGATGAACCCCTCCCGAGCCAGCAGACGGGCGAGATTCACGTACTGGCGCAGTTGGGCCACCCGACCCATTACGCCTCCGAAGGCGAAGATGACCAACTCATCACGGGGAGTTGCCTCGGGCTCATGGACGATACCGACGAGGTGTTGCCCCTCTTTGTCGGTAAAAACGACGGGTTTCTCGTTCACTTTTCAACCTCGCGCAGCCAGGCGAACGTTTTGTCGAACAGCATCGCCGGATGATTGGTGAAGATGTTGGGGTTAATCGTCCAGAAGGTGATCTCCTCGATCGCCAAATCCAACTCGGCTGTGGCCCCCTGTTCTTTGAGCACATTGCGGAGCTCCACGACCGGCTTGCTCGGTTTTTTCTCTTTTTTGACGATGGGCAGCAACAGGCAGTTGCCCGTAAATCCGGACATTCCCTTGCGCAGATCGATCTGAATCGCCTGTTCGTAAAACGGCTTGGAGATGACCCACCCCTGCAGGTGGTTGAGCGTCACGCCGTCGTACTCGGCCTTGCCGTTGGTCAATAGGCTGTCGATGATTTGGTTGCGGTTCATCACAATTTTGCGAAACAGCACGGTCTGGATGGCCAAGGCCAAGCGCAGCTCCTCTTTCAACTGCCGTTCGACGTTGACGACAGGATCCCACAGCACCAGGTGGGCCACATCGTCTCGTTGAGCAGCGACGAGGCCTGCCCAAACAGCCCCCATGCGCAATCCGACCAGCAGCAGCCGGTTCACCCCCGGCCGGCCTTTGAGCCAGTCCGCCGCGCACATCGTATCGGCGATACGCGTCTCCACCGTCGCCTCTTCGAACTGGCCGCTCGAATCCCCCTGACCCATGAAATCGAAGCGCAGCACCGAATGGCCCTGCGCGGCGAGTTGGCGGGCGAAATTGGTAAACAACCGATGGGTGTAGATTTTCTCTTCGGCAAACGGCGCACACAACACCACACCCAAGCCGGTGGCGGTGCCGCGGGGCTCGAAATGGGCACCGAAGAGGCGGTGCTCACCGTTTTGGAAGAACAAAAACTCCTCTCGATCGCCCCGGGCCGAAACGATGGTCTTTGGTGTCTGTTTCATTGACAGAAGCTTCGTCCCAGACGAGCGATAAGTCAACTATCGCCTAACACCAAAACAGTACCTTTCCGCTGTTGCCGATGGATCGATTACTACCATCATCGATTGCCAAATCTTGGGAATCAACCGTATACTGTCACCCGTTGGGCGGGGGCGACGAGCCAGCGCCGTTTGACGGAGCGAAGAGCGGAAACGGAGCGATCGTGAGGGGGTTGTCGATTCTTTTTTATCTCTCTATCGGACTGAACATCGTCTTTTGTGTCCTGGCGACCATTTGGCTCGCCAGAAAATTGCTCGTCGAACCGGTCGACCACGAGCAGCTCACCTACCGCAGCCGGTTGAGTGTGCTCAGCGCCCTTCCCCCGTCGCCGACCGATATTCTCTTTGCC
>JANQET010000281.1 GCA_028278265.1 Myxococcota bacterium | reverse complement strand
AGGGCCCGCCGCACCTTGAGGTGGCGGCCGTCCGGATCGGGAATCAGGATACTGACCGCATCCAGATCCAGTGCCCGGCAATGTCGAGGGGTTGAATATTCCCATCGAGAACAGTTTTGTCGGCAAGGTCTACACCACCAACAAGTCGGCCATCATCGATGATATCGAACACCACGAAGGGTACTTGGCCGGCACGCCGGGGGCGCGGTGCGAGATGGCCGTGCCCCTCTCATTGGAAGGGGAAATCATTGGGATTCTCGATGCTGAGGCGTTTACGCCGTTTGCCTTCAGCAAGTCCGACCTGCACATGTTCCGCATTTTCAGCTCCCAGGTCGTCACCGCGTTCAAGAAGACCAATCTCATCGCCAGCCTGGAGGAGCGGACACGCAAATTGACCCTGATTCACCGCGCCGCATGCTCCCTGAACGCTGATGCCGACCCAGAGGAGATGCTCGAGACGATTCTGGCGCTCGCCCGGCAGGCGCTCGATCTCCAATCCGTGGCGATTTTGACCCCGGATCCGACCGGAAAAAGGCTCACGGTCCGCAAGGCGCTCGATCACGGTGACACCGAAGGGCTGCAAATCCCCGTCGAGTCAAGCTTTGTCGGGCGCGTGTTCACCGAAGGTCGGGCGGACATCCTCGGGGATATCAGTGAGCATAATACCTACATTCCGGGTATGCCGGGAGCCCGGTGCGAGATGGCAGCCCCCCTGTCGCTCAAGGGGGCGATTATCGGCGTACTCGATACAGAGACCACCGAGCCCCATGCGTTTTCAAAGGATGATCTCGACCTGTTTCGATTGTTCAGCTCCCAGGCAGCCACAGCCCTGCGCAGTGTCCAACTGGTCAACGATTTGAAGACCCGAAGCAAACGGCTGAGCCTGCTCAATCAGGCCGCGTGTGCACTGAACACGGTACACGACACGGACGAGCTCATCGACGAGATGCTCCGTTTGGTCAACCAGGCGCTCAACCTCGACCGCTGTGCCCTGCTCCTCGTCGATCCTGAGACGATGGAGCTGGTGGTCAATACGGCGGTGGGGTACGGCGATATCGAAGGGTTCCGCCTGCCGTTGGGCAAGGGGGTCACCGGCACGGTGGCGCTCTCCGGCGAACCGATGTTGGTCCAAGATACTGTAAATGAAGATAGTTACATTAATGGACAAGCCGAAGGGCGCTGTGAAATGGCGGCACCCCTGCGGGTTCACGGAGAAACCGTCGGGGTGCTCGATACGGAGAGCCCCACTGCCGGGGCGTTCGACTCAGCGGATTTGGAGTTGTTCAACGCCTTTGCAGCGCAGGCAGCGGTGGCCCTGCACAATTCCCGTCTGATCAAACGGCTGGAAAACGCCAACCGGGACCTCTCGGCCAGCCTTTCGGAGATGAGCCGCTTGAATGTGGAGCTGGAGAATTATTCTGATGAGATTGCTCAGGCCAACGGAGACTTGGCCCGGCAACTCAAGAAGCTGACCACGGTTCACGAGGCGGGCAAGACCATTACGTCCAGTCTGGACTTGGACTCCACACTGGAGGCGATTCTCTCGATGACCGGCAAGATCATCGGCTCCACCACCGGGGCGATCAAGCTTCTTGACGACGAGACCAAGGAGCTGAAGGTCAGGGCCCGATCAGGGGAGCTCAGCGATATCTCCGGTGCGTTCTCCATTTTTGATATGCCCCTCAAGATCGGAGACAAAACAATCGGCGTGTTCGAATTCGTGCGCAAGGCCAGCGAGGCGGTGGATGCCGAAGAGCGCCAGATGCTCGAGACGATGGCTTCCCAGGCCGCGATTGCCATCGAGAACGCCCGGTTGTTCGAAAACACCCAGCGGGTCTACTACGAAACACTTCGTTCGTTGGCCAAGGCGCTTGAAGCGCGGGATGATTACACCCGGGGCCATTCCGAACGGGTGGCCGCCCTTTCCAGGGACATTGCCAACAAGCTGGAGTTGGACGACCGTATCGTGCACACCATCTACAACGCTGCTCTGTTGCACGATATCGGCAAAATCGGAATCCGCGATGAAGTGCTGCTGGCCCCTCGCCAGTTGACGGTCAACGAGTTGGAGATCATCCGCGAGCATCCCACCTTTGGCAACACCATCCTCATGCCGCTCAAGTTCTTGGGGGAAATTCGCGAATTCGTCAGGTATCACCACGAGCGATGGGATGGTTCCGGATATCCGGACGGCCGGCAGAAAGAGCAGATCCCCCTCGCCTCACGCATCATTTCCGTGGCCGACGCCTTTGATGCGATGACCTCCAATCGCCCCTATCGCAAGGCCCTCTCTCGAGAGACCGCGCTGGTGGAGATTGAGCGCTCTGCCGGTCGCCAGTTCGATCCCCAGGTCGTCCAAGCGTTTCTATCCGTGGTTAGGGTCTGAGAGGGCTTTCAACTTAACCACCTCCCTCGCTCTGAGGCGGATTTGGCTTGGCCTGCCGAAACCACCGCGAGATTGTCATTTGGAATCTATCAATTGCAGATTGAGCTGTCATTATGTCAATTTAAAAGAGGCCCACTGGTATTCGCCGGTTTTTCTCGTCGGCCCTGTTTTGTGGCCTGTTTGCATAACTGTTTGATTTTATTTGATAATTTTGTTTGTAGAACGGAATCACTGTTCGAGAGAACGAGTTGGCACTCTGATTGCTTAGTCTTATCAGTCATGATGACTTTTACCAAATCTTCGACAACTAGTTCATCGGCGATCGAGCAGGCCCTGTGCCAGGAGATCGCTGTGCTTCAGCGAATGGCGCAGAAGTTCACGGGCGACGTGATTGAGGCCCAGGATCTGGTTCAAGATACCCTGGTCCTGGCGTTGCGCTATCTCGACTCCTATCAGGAAAACACCAACCTGCGGGCTTGGCTCTTGCGGGTGATGCGCAATCGCTTCATTAGCACGACGCGTCGCCATCGGTTGGAACGAAAGACCTACGATGCCCAGGAGATCTACTGTCTCGGGGACCACTCGATCAGCGAGATGGGACGAAAGAACATGGATCGGGGCGGCGGCGTGGAGGTGGACGACGGGTTCTGTGATGTGGTCTCCTCGGCCCTCGACGATCTTCAACCGGTTTTCCGCGAGGCGGTCCTGCTCTGCGACATCGAAGGGCTCTCATATGCCGAAGCGGCCCAAAAAGCGGCTTGTCCGGTGGGCACCATCATGTCGTGGCTCCACCGGGGCCGGCGATCCCTGCGGCGACGGCTCGCCCCTCAACGCGAGGCCCTGGCAGCGGCATAATCAGTCTTCACGACTGATTAGATTAAAGAATTCGAAATGTTGAATCAATCGCGCATCGTGTACCGGGCTCGGGAGGCATCGCTCTCCCAGATATCGCAGTGCAGAACCTTTAGCCTGGGGGACGGCAGCAGGGAGGCGATCTGTTCGGCGATATACCGGGCGAGATTTTCCGACGAGGGATTGATCGCGTCGAACGGCGGTACATCGTTGAGGTGGCGGTGATCAAACGGCGAAATGACTTGGGTCAGCATATTTTCCAACTCGTGAAAGTCAATCACCATGCCGTGATCATCCAGCTCATCAGCGGCCACGTGAATTCGCACCCGCCAGTTGTGCCCATGCAGGCGCTCGCAGTTTCCTTGGTAGCCCCTCAATTGGTGAGAGGCAGAAAACGTTCGCTCTTTAAATATTTCGTACATAGATTTTTTTTACCTTTTCCACTCAAACAGCGAAACGCAACTATGAGAATTTTCTACAGATTTGTCAATAATCGCACAATTTCAACGGGGTAGCTCCGGAAATCAGCTCTGCCATAGATAAAGGAGTTGAAAAAATAACGAAAATCTTGGTATGCTGCAACGGGTATAAGGAGGGTGTTCCCGTGAAAGACTCCCAACAAAGTATGAATCGCCAAGGTGTGATTTCACCAGAAGATATGTCGTTATCAGAGCTGCTCGGCTC
The DNA here is from genome assembly GCA_028278265.1 of Myxococcota bacterium. Lineage (GTDB taxonomy): Bacteria > Myxococcota_A > Polyangia > JAAYKL01 > JAAYKL01 > JANQET01. The sequence continues at coordinate 1,287 of JANQET010000281.1, read as the reverse complement.
TGACGCGGCCGGTAGCGAGTCGGTATCGGCTCCGGCATCCGAGAATGTCCATGACCGAGCGGACGACATCGATCCGGGCATGAGCAGACTTGCCGATATGGTGGCTCGATCATCAGTAGAAACCGCGCGGACCCCTTCTATTGCACCACCGCCATTTGCAGGGTCACCCTCTTCGGTTCCGCCTCCCCCGGCAGAGTCCAAGATACCCTCGGTGGCGCCCGCACCACTGCCGAGGAGCGTGGCCCCGGCACCGATCAGCGTTGTCCCAGCGCCAAGAAGTGTTACCCCCCCACCAGCGAGCGTTGCTCCGGCACCGATCAGTATGACACCTGGCCCGGTCAGCGAGTTTGCCCCTCCCAAGAAGAAGAGTCGCATGGGCGCGATCCTGGTGGTACTCGTTGCGGTTGCTGGTGGTGTGGCTGGCGGTTACTACTTTGTCACCGACCAGTCCGAGGGCGCCGGTGAGGTGGACCAATCCGAGCAGGAGCGGCTGGCCAAGCAGATCGCTGAGATGCGGGCCAAGCAGAACGCGGAGATGGGATTTGGCGCCCTGGCTGTGGGCCAGCAAAACTCGCGGCCCGAACCTGCCGCGGCAACCGAGCGAAACGAGGAGGTTGAGAAGCCGGCCCCCGTCGAGGAGGAACGCCCCGCGGACCCGGTAGAAGCAACCCCTGAGGCGGATGAGCCTGAAGAAGAGGCCCCTGCCCCGGCCGCGAAACGCGGAATGAAAAAGGCCAAATCAAAAGCGCCCAAGGGAAAACGAAAAGCCCGCGTGCGCGCGCCGGTAAAGCAACCGGCGAAAAAGAAGGTGGTCAAACAACGAAAGAGCGCTCCGGCGCCGGCTGCTGCGCCCAAAAAATCGAGAAACGATGAGGAGCTCGACAGTCTTCTCGGCGCGAATACCAGCAAGCGGCCCGAGCCCAAGAAAAAGGAGCCGGCTCGCCAGACGAGCAGCCTGCCGCGCAAACCCAGCAAGGCGATGGTCAACAAGGTAATGGGGCCGATTTCCAAAAAGGCCAAAGCCTGCGCAATCTATGCCACGGGCACGGTTCAGGTCCAGGTCGTGGTCAGCAAATCCGGGAAGGTCAAGAGCGCCCGGGCGCTGGGCAGTTTTGCCAAGACCAATGCCGGCAAATGCGCAGCCATGCTGGCCAAACGCGCCAAATTCCCAGCTTTTCTCGACCCCACCTTCACTTTCAAGTATCCGATAAGAATCAAGTAGTCCGACATTCCGGCTGATAGATTGGGGAAGCCGCCCCCGCTGTGTGGGGGAGCTCCTGCTCCAAC
>JANQET010000156.1 GCA_028278265.1 Myxococcota bacterium | reverse complement strand
CTTGATCTCCGGGGTCCCTCTCCGGTTCGCTCAAAGCTCCTCTCTCCAACGCCGGTCCTGGCGCTGCGCGCCATGCCCGGCGCACGTAGGGGTAGCCCTTGTGGCTACCCTGTGAAATCGTGTAGGGGTAGTGGCTACCCGTGAAATCGAGCATCATCTCATACCGACGGCGGGGGAAAGAGCCGGCCGAAGCGGGTGAACAGGGATTTGTCACCGCTCACCGCGATTTTGCCCTGGCCGTAGAGTTGGCGCGGGTCTTCTTCCTGGAGAATGATCCGGACCAGGGTTTCCCGATCCAGCGCAATGGTGGTGGTGGGGGCTTCGTGTCGGCCGATCAGTGCCCGGCAATGGCCCTCGCCGATCACCAGTTGCCATCCCGCCGCTTCCTCCCCACCGAACGCCAACTGGATCACCGCCTCGAGCCCATCGGCCGCTTGGGGATCGAGGCACGCAGCGAGCTCGGGCATCAGGATGCGAAGATCCCGGGCGACCCGGTCGCGGATGGCCTCTCGCGACAGGAGGGTCTCACCGCTCTCCTCGAACACCTTCCAGTACGTGTCCTGATGGCGCAGGTACATCCCCTCGTCCCGGGTCAGCGGCGCGGCGGCACAGCGCTGCGTCTCCGTCGAGACGGCTCCGTGCAGCGCCAGCTCGCGGCCGGCGGTCTCGAACGCCGCCCGAATCTTGCGCATCGCCAGGGGCTTACTCGCTGGAAAATCTAGAAAATGGCTCTCCGGACGCAGCAAAATTCCGGCGATGCGGCAGTCCAGCCCCATGGTGATCAACTCGAACGTTTTGACCAACCCGTCCATGCTCGCCGTGCTGCGGTAAGCGCCGACAGCGAGCAGCGCAATCCCGTTCGGTCCCCGATCCAGAAAGCGCCGCTCCGGGTGCATCACACCGGTAGCGGAATCCAACCGAGCCGCCGGGCCGGTCACCGGGAACAGCCGCTCGATGTAGATTTTCATCAGGGATGAAAAGGAATAGAAGTAGAGCGGTGTGGCCAGAACCAGCGTATCACACCCCAGGAAGCGCTCGATCATCGATGACATATCGTCGTGCTGGACGCACTCGCCGGGTTGCACGGGGCTGTGACAGCCATAACAGCCCAGACAGGGACGAATATCGAGGGAGCGGAGCGCCGCTTCCTCGAGCTCGCCCCCTGCGTCTCGCACGCCGTGAGCGACCAGGTCGACCATCTCTTTGGTGAAACCGTCCTTGCGGGGAGCACCGTTTACGACTAGAACACGGGATTTAGACAATGCAGGATACCTCGAAGCTGATCATGGATGACAAACACAATTTCTTATACCGTCTTTTTTTTCAAATGCCACTGAACTGGACAACAAAAAAACCGTTCGTATCATGGAGCACTATGGGATGGACCGCACACACCGCAAATCCGCTGGGCATCGGCCCCAAGGCGATTTTCCTCATCGCCGTGGCCTTGGTCGTCGTCGCGGTCGGTCCGATGGGCGCCGCAGAACACGACGAGGTCGGGGTTCCGGCGGAATCGGGTACGGTTTCGCAGGCTGACCCGCCACCGGACCAAGTGGCGTTTCCCCTACTGCGCCAAATTCACAAGGCGGCCGTGGTCCGCCGGGGAATGTTCAAGGGCAGCGCGGTGCTGGCCAAGATTTTCCCAGGCGCGGTGATTCGGGTGCAGCGAAAGGGAGCCAGTCGCCACTGTCCCAATGGATGGATGGAACGCCAAAGTGGGGGATATGTGTGCAGCAAATTCTTGCACCCCACTGAGGCCAGCGACCCCCACCCGGCGCCACGGGATCGGCCGGACCTGCTCCAGGGCTTGGATCGCATCAAGGTCATTCGCCGAAACACCAACCTGTATCGCACCAAACGATCCCTTCGCCGCAAAAGGCCCTATCTCCAGCTGCTCGAGGATTCTACCCTCGTGGTGCAACGGTCTTTTCTTCAGGACGCGACGAGATACTACGAGACCCGTGGTGGCTGGTACGTCGAAGCCGAGGGGACCGAGGTGTTGCCCCTCCCTCCACGGGAGCTGGGGATCGACATCGATCCCCACCGGACCACCCCGTTGGGGGCGATCGTGGTGACCGAGCGGGCCCCGGTTTTTTCCACGCCCGACGATCGGGGGGAACCGATCGATTCGCTCAACCGCTGGGAAGCGATCTACACCCCACCGGGACACCCCCTCGAGGTGGTCGACGGGTTTGTCAGGTTGGCAGTGGGACGGTATGCCCGCGATCGGGATCTGGCCCGGGTGCGACCCAAGCGGCGCCTGCGCCGGATCGGCCTCCAAGAGCGCTGGTTAGCCGTCGACGTGAGAGAGCAATTGGTGCACGCCTACGAAGGGGACACCCTGGTTCGCGTCATGCCCTGCTCCACCGGAAAACGGGGAAACACCAAACCCGGGCGATACCGCATCCAGTGGAAGCGGCGGATGCAGACCATGCAGCTCAAGAAGGGCCGGATTCGCGTGGAGGATGTCCAGTGGGTGATGTACTACCATCGTCAGGATAGTATCGCCATTCACAGTGCCTACTGGCACAACAATTTCGGACGGCGCCACAGCCACGGCTGCGTCAATCTGCCCCCGAACGACGCACGGTTCGTCTTTGAGTGGACCACTCCCTATGTGCAGGCCGAAGACAGTGAACGATTTCCCGCACCGGGTGAGCCGGGCAGCCGGGTGATCGTCTTCAAGGACTAACCCGATGGGTGACGAGCAACCCGTCGATGCCGGTGCGAAGCGAGGCGTCGTCGCGCGGCTCTGCGGTTCGCTTCTGATCTACGGCATCAGCTGGACCGTCCTGGGGTGGGCGCTCGCCCCGCCGACCACCGAACGACCGATCCCACCACCCGAAGGGGAAAATGAAACGAGCGCAAGCTCAGGCAGGTCTGTCCCGACGGACCGGGATCCGCCCCGTGAAACGAGCGACGAACCGGATGTCAGCAGACAGATGACCCCGGCCTTCACCGAACTGAGCTTTGAATCGCGCCTCCCCGATGAGCAGGAAGGCGTATCTGAAATCGATCCGGTCCCACCGGCCGCAGGGGGGCCGGTTGTTCCGCCGGGTGTCACACCTTCGGGGGTTCGCTTGGAGGATGCGGAGGGGATGTCCAAGTGCTGGGCCGCGGACGGATTGGAGCGCAGTGGACAACAATGCGACCGTCTCAATGGGTTGACCCGACGCCTCGAGGAGCGGCTCTACGTGATCGATCTCTGCCGGCAGCAGGCACCGGGGGTGGGCCACTTGGGCACGTTGGAACTAGGCCTGGAGGTCGATTTTGCCACCGGAGCGGTCAGTTTCTGGAGTGGTGCAGCGTCTCAACTGCGGGATGCGGCGTTGATCGTGGGTTGTGTTCGGCAGGCGCTGAAACAGTTCCCCTTGGATGGCATCAACCACGAATTCATCCGATATCAGACCAGCTACAGCATTCTGTTCGAACGACCCAGACGGGTGTTGCCCCAGGTGACCTCGGCGAGCAAAATGGAGGACTTGAAAGCGCTGGTCAGCGCGGGACAGTTCGTCAATGTGGTGCGCACCCGGGTCCGCGTGCGCAAAGCACCGGTAGACGGTGAAATAATCGGGCTGATCAGCGCCCCGGTACGGGTGACCTTGCTCGAGCAGGACGGGGAGTGGTGCCGCGTGCTCACCCCCCGGCGGAATATCGGTTGGATGGTCTGCTGGGGACTCGACTTGGGTCAGCAGACCGGCAATGACGTCGCTCCTCCAACAAGTGTCGCCCCCCCAACAACTGAGGAGACCCAATGAACGTACTCGAAGCGATTAAAACGAGAAAGAGCGTGCGCCAATACCTCGACAAACCGGTCGAGGATCACCATCTCGAGACGATCCTGGAGGCTGCCCGCCTGGCCCCGTCAGCATCCAACAGACAGGAGTGGCGGTTCGTAGTGGTGCGGGACAGGGCTCAGCGCCGGGCACTGATGCGAGCGGCACAAAACCAACGGTTTGTCGGTCAGGCCCCGATTGTCATCGCCGCCTGCGCCCAGACCGACAACCACGTGATGTCCTGTGGTCAATTGAGCTACCCCATAGATGTGAGTATCGCCATCGATCACCTCACCCTGGCCGCCACCGGCCTCGGGCTCGGCACCTGCTGGATCGGCGCATTCGACGAGGCAGCGGTAAAGTCGTTGCTGCGCATTCCCCCGGAGGTGCGCGTGGTCGAGTTGGTCACGCTGGGGTATCCCACCGATCCGGCGCCAGTGCCCAAGCGACGCCTGTCGATGGAAGAGATTGTCAAGTATGAAACCTGGTCGTAAAGGCGAACCAGGTATTCGCCCTAAGAGTTGACAGCCCCGAAATAAGCGAAGTTGGCTAGCTCAACAGCGCAAAGAGGAGGGAGCCGGAGCGTTTGACCGTGCCGGGGGTCTGGCAGCCGCAGCCCCCATCGTCGTCGCCGTCATCGTCGTCGTCAGCGTCGCTGTCTCCGTCCCCGTCCCCATCCCCGTCCCCATCGCCGTCTCCGTCGCTGTCCCCGTCCGCGTCCCCGTCGGCGGCGCCGGTGATCATCGGAATAAACACGTAGGGGGCCTCGGTGAAGGTGTTTTGGTCATCCGAATATCCGTTGATCTCGAGAATGAGCTTCCCGTCCTCGGGGGCGCGGTAGGTGATAAACTCGTTGTCCGTGCCCGTGCCGCCGTAGTGAACGGCCGTGCCTTCCTCGTCGTACAGCAACAAGTCGATGTCAGTGGTGTTGCCGTGGGCAAAGTAGACACCGAGCTCGACAATATCGCCCGTCTCCAAATCGAAGCTGAAGAAATCCTTGTTGTCGGCACAGATGATGCCTTTTTGGGTACTGTTGGCTTCTACGTGGTGGGCTTGGTCAGGATCGTCGTTGGGCTCGAATTCGTCATCCTCGTCTTCGCAGCTCATGTCTGCATCCGGTTCGATATCCTGCCCGTCGAAGGGGTCGGGGACCTCCTGAGGATCATCCGTGCCACCTTCGTAGACGACATAGTTGGCCGCGTATCCGATGAGGTTGACACCATACTTGATGTACATGTACCCCTCTTCACCCCAGCTGGTGCCCCAGGAGTTTCTCATGATCCAGACTTCGTCGGCGTCATCCCAGCCGACGATGCCCACGGCGTGGTCGATCTGAGTCGCCGCCTGGCCTTCGAAGATCCCACCGGTGTAGCCGCTCATGCCGTTGGCCGACACCCCGACCCAGACATTGCCGTACTTGTGCACCGCCTCCTTGATGCTGTCCACCGAGGCCACCGCGTCCCCGCCGAACACACCGCTGACGTCATCGCAAAAGTGCCAATCGAAGAGGCGGTAGTTCTTGGCGTGGGGTGAGCCGCAGGATCCGTTCGAGGCGGTATAGGGCAAATCGGCCTCGCTAACCGTGCCCGGAGTTGGCTCGTCAGAGGAGTATTCGAGCCAATGGTAGTCGTGGGCCATCATTCCGCCGCCGCAACCGTTGTATTCTTTGGCACAGGAGACCAGGTACTGCTCGGAGAGATCCAGGTCCTCCTGATCGATAATCTTGATCGCGCTCTCCATCGAGCCGACCGTGGCAAAGGCCCAGCAGCTGCCGCAGGAGGCTTGGTTTCTCACATCGGTAACACCGCCCTCTTCGCGCCAGTCCCATTTGTCGGGCAGCTGGCGATTGGTCTTGACGTAGGGCTTGCGGACCGGCTTGGGCTTGGGCGGGATGGTGAACGAGCCGCTGAAGGCTCCGGTTGAGCGAAAGCGAAAGGTCTTGCTGCTGACCACTTCGGGGGTGT
>JANQET010000082.1 GCA_028278265.1 Myxococcota bacterium | reverse complement strand
CGACCACGTTGGGCGACCAGCGCTGGCTGAAGCGGGACATTGCCACGCCGCTGATGATCACCAGCTCAAAGCTCGAGCCGGGGCAGATCCAGGAATTGGACGAGCAGATGGCCAAGGTAGCGGGTACGAGGAGATCCAAGTGAAAGAAGTTTTCAGTGCCGAGCCCGGCCTCTTCGGTGATGCCGAGGCCTCCCTGGAGCTCCACGCTGAAGATTTCGTCGAATTCGTAACCGGCGTTGAATGTACTGGTTGCACCATATCCCGCATCTTCCACCGATCCGAATCCTACCGCTGCCATCGCGCGCAGCGCTTTGGGCTCATCGGCCAAACCGGGGCTAAGCGCCAATGTGAGACAAAAAGAGATTGTGCCGATGAGCCAAGGCCTGAGTTGCATAACGGTAGTGTACCAGAATTTTAAAAAATGAAACCCACTTGCCCTCAATCTATAACCTCATTATATTGCGATCGAGCGAGGTGGACCCACGAGGGCCGCCATCATCCGCGGCATGGTGCCGCAGAAAGTCAATGTTCGCCGAAAATGGCGCACATTCCTTGCCATTGAGGAAGCGCGACCAATGAGTTGTCGAAAAAAAGTCACCGTCCCCGCGATCATCTCCAAAAAACGCAAAAACAAAAAAATCGTCTGTGTCACCGCTTATGACGCCACCTTTGCCCGTCTCGTCGATGAAGGGGGCGCCGATTTCGTGTTGGTCGGCGATTCTCTGGGCATGGTGGTTCAAGGGCATGACAACACCGTGCCCGTCACCCTCGAAGATATCATCTATCACTGTCGAGCGGTTTCCCGGGGACTCCGCCGGGCGCATCTCTGCGGGGACATGCCCTTCATGAGCTATAAAATTTCCCCCGAGCAGGCCCTCACAGCGGCGACCCGAGTATTGCAGGAGGGCCGCGCCGAATCGGTGAAGCTCGAAGGGGGGGTGGAGATGGCGCCGACGATCGAACGCCTGGTGCAGTCGGGGATTCCGGTGGTCGGCCACGTGGGGTTGACCCCCCAGTCGGTGCACTCGTTGGGCGGATTCAAGATGCAGGGGAAGAACGGGATCGACCGGCAGCGGATCATCGAAGACGCCAAGGCCGTGGCCGAGGCCGGCGCATTTTGCATCGTCCTCGAATGCATGCCCTTGGAATTGGCCGGAGCGATCACCGATTCCCTTTCGATTCCAACCATCGGAATCGGCGCCGGCCCCCTGTGTGACGGACAGATATTGGTCCTCTACGACATGCTCGGGATGAATGAGGGCTTCACCCCAAAATTTTTAAAACAATTCGCCGGGTTAGGCGGTCTAGTGCGCCAATCTGTCGAGACCTATGCCGAAGAAGTGCGAGCCGGCGAGTTCCCAGCCGAAGCCCACTCGACCTCATTGACCGACACCGACCAAACAGCGCCCCAACTGCTTTACAGCACCACCAACAAAAAAGCCGCTCTCCACTAACCCCTCCAGTTCCGAACGGTTCCGAACGGGGACGGTCCTGTTATATTGACATTTTGGGGACGGATCTGATATCTGCTTGCCGAAGGAGGTGCTCCATGCCGCGGTATGCCCGTCTCTATTATCCAACCGGTATCTTTCACCTTATTTCGCGCATTGTAGGGAATGAGTTTCTGATCGCCGGACCGGCCGAGCGATTGTACTATCTGCGCTTGCTGGCAGCTGCTGCTGCAAAAACCGACACCAGGATTCTCGCTTGGTGCCTGATGTCCAGCCATGTCCATCTCGTCGTTCGAGCGGGGCGCGAGCCGCTCTTCCGGTTGATGAAATCCGTCCATTCAGGATTCGGCAATTGGTTGAATCGACGACTGAAGCGGAAGGCGCCGGTGTTTGCCGATCGCTATAAATCGATACTCGTCGACGAAGAGGCCTACCTTTTCGAGCTCATCAGATACGTGCACAACAACCCGGTCCGAGCAGGTCTGGTGGCCGATCCGGCGGACAGTGAATGGACCAGCCACCGCGCCTATCTCGGGATGGAGGGTTGCCCAGAATGGCTGCACAGCGGATATGTGCTGGCGATGTTTTCGAACGACGTCGAGAAGGCCCGCCAGTTGTTTCAAACGTTTGTGCTGGCCGGTCGTGCGGAGGGACGACGGCCGGATTTGTGTGGCGAGAACTTGCGGTCGATGGCCCGAAAAACCCAAACCGGAATTGGCGATGGGTGGCGGTTGAGCGGGCCGATTGTCGGCAGTGAACAATTTGCCGCCAAGGTACTGGCAGACATTGCTTCACTTGATAGCGTGGATACGCGGATGGGAGAATTGGACAAAATGCCGGTGGAGGAGGCCCCTCCACTTGACGATTTGATCGGTGCGACCTGCGCTGTGTTGAACATCGAGCCCTGGGAGTTCCAAGATCAGCCCAAGCGTCGACTGCCCGCACTGGCCCGGCGAATCATCGTTTGGTTGTGGGTTCAGCGGTACCACCGTCCTCAGATCGAGATTTGTAGACACTTGCGTGTCTCGACGGCAGCGGTGTCACGGTGGTATTCCAAGGCTATCGCGGAGATCAATGAAATAGAGCCGATGTGCGATATGGTAGTTTCCACGCTCGCTGCAAAACCGATCAAACCGGGATCGAGCAAAACCGGCGAACGCCGTATCCGCTACACCTTCAGTGTCGAAGACGAACGGTAGGGAGGAAGTCAGGTTCGTCCCCAAGATATCAACAAAACAGGACCGTCCCCCTTTAAACACAAGATATCAACAAAACAGGACCGTCCCCCTTTAAAGTTGTTTGATGGTGGCGGAGATGAAGCCGTCTTCGCAGTTGGGTTGGGGGAGGCAGTCGGTCTTGGTCCAGGTCATGGTGTCTTCGGTTTGGGTGAGGGCGAAGGAGAACCAGGTGTTGGGTTCGTCTTCGATGAGGAACCAGAAATCCGCTTGGCCGACCTTTTCGTCGATGTAGGCCCGGATGGTCATCCCGGAGTCTCCGTTGGAGATGGTGCAGGCGGCATCGGCGTACGATCGCTTTGTGTATTCCTCTTCCAGGATTAGCCGATCGCTGATGGTCAGGGTTGCTTCGATGATTTCCCAGGTGTCTGAATCGCTTGCGGTGCATTGGCCGGCGATGATGGTCTTTTGCTCGAACTCCAGCGACACCAGCTCCCAGTTGCCCGCCAGCACGGATTCGATCTGTTCGACTTTCTTCAGCACGATGGGGGACGGGGCGTTGGGATCCGGTTCGCCCGCATTTTCAGGCGCTGTTTTGTCCCAGGTGAAGGTGAGCGTATCCCCTTCGAGCACCGCATCCATCACCCGAATGACGCCATCCTCGTCGAAGATCCAGCGGTTCTCTTCGACCTGGCAGTCTATGGCAATGGTTTGAATGTCGCTGCCGCCCATCACCCCCTGCTCGGTCACCATCACCCGTGCATCGAGAACTCCGGAGCCGGTACCGCTGGAGGTGAACAATGCGTCCCCGACCAGCCGCGGTTCGCCGTCCGAGGTGTATGTTGCTCCCTGGGCGGTATAGGAAACGAACTTCCACAATCCGTTGAAGTCTGCGGCGTCGAACCCACCCTCGTCCGTATCACTGCCCCCGCTGGTGTCCGTGTCGTCGTTATCGTCATCATCCGCCTCGTCACCGGTGCAGCTGACCGCACCCCAGACAACGGCACACATTGCGGCGGTGAGCAACGCTAGCGCGATTTCACCAATCCCTTTGTGGATCTTTCTGTACAGCAATGCCATCCCCTCTTGCTTTAATCTCAATAGAATCTGTGTTCATTAATAGGGTACTCCCAAAAGGCCGTTGAACAAGCCGGCGGTGTTTTCGGTGGCCAGCAGCCGACTTTAGCGTTACAACGCAGCCGATGAAGATTTACGGACCAGTACCCTCGCGGCGATTCGGGCTCTCCTTGGGAGTGGACCTGCTTCCCCACAAAACTTGTCCCTTTGACTGTCTCTATTGTCAGCTGGGGGTGACCGACTGTCTGACCGCCACGACCGACGCGTTTTTTTCAATCGACGACGTGTTGGCCGATGTGGAGGAAGCCCTCGCCGACGGCCCCGACCCGGACGTGATCACGTTTGCCGGTTCCGGGGAGCCGACCCTCTACCGTCCGCTCGACGAGCTGATCGACGGATTGCGCGAGCTCTCCGATATCCCCCTGTTGCTGATCACCAACAGCGCCCTGCTCTGGCAGCAGGAGGTAGCCCGGGCCGTTCACAAAATGGACATCCTCGCCCCCTCGTTGGACGCCGGGGATCAGGCGATGTTCGAGCGGGTCAACCGGCCCCATCCGGAGATCACCTTTGAGAAAATGGTGCGCGGGTTGAGGGAGATCACCGGGTCGTTCTCCGGCGAGATTCGCCTCGAGGTGATGTTGATTCGGGACGTCAACGACGACGAAAAGAGCATGCGCGCCATCGCCGATGTGGTGGAGACTATCCGCGCGGATCAAATCGATCTCAACACGCCGGTGCGGCCGGCGATGCCCGAGCGAGGGGCCTTGCCCTGCAGCGAAGAGGTGCTCGACCGGGCCCTTGAAATCTTCGGTCCCCGGGCCCGCTCGATCGGCGTGTTCGACAAGCGCACCCGGCCGGCAGGCAAACCGCATCGTTTCACCGATGGGGACAAGGACATTCGCGAGATGCTGCTGCGCCGCCCCTGTACCCTGGCCGAAATCGTCGCCTCCCTGGGCCGATCGCCGGCCGAGGTGGAGCAGTCGCTGGAGCGGTTGATGCAGGCGGGATTCATCGCGGTGCGCTCGGGCCAAGACGGTACCTACTATCACGCGCCCACGGCCAATCCGACCCTGTTGCGATAGGGGTTACGGACAGAGATAGGTGATGAACGGCTCTTTGTCGAACACTTCGATGCCGAAATCGTAATCCTTCAAGTCCGGTTTCCCCTGTCCCACTTCCGGCTTGTTGTATTTGAAATCAATATCGTAGCTGTGCATGTCGTAGGTCTCATCCACGCACCAGTTCCCCGGGAACCCACCGCAGGTGTCCAGGCTCATACCCCATGCCGATTGTTGAGGCGCTGACGGACCGAAGTTTCGGTTCCAGCCGACCACGGCGAAATCTCTGTCCTCGGTTCGATCCAGTGCGGTGAACAGATCGTGATGATCCTGACCACCCAAGTGACGCTCACACAACTTCATTCCGTCCCACCAACGCAGTCGCAGCAAGGCACCGTAGGCGTTGCCGAAGATCGGATGAATGCTATAGCCGGCAATGATCAGATCATCGTTGTGGGACTGCACGAGATCGAAGCCGATGTCATTGAGCGCTTGGTTGTACACGCCGAACCTTTTGGACCACTGGGGCGGCATGTAGGGGTCCGGGTAGTCCATCAGCGCCAAGATGTCCCAGCGATGGGCATTGTGGTAGATGTACCCGGTCAGGGCGTAGTTCCGGTTGGGGGTGACGTATTTGACCTCGCGGAGATAGGCCCGCATCGGCGGGTACAAATCTTTGTAGCTGTAGTAGTCGCCGTTGGGCAGCAATTCCATCACCCAAAAGTTGTTGCTCGAACCCGGACTTTGCCAGTTGCTGGACACAATGAACAGCTCCCCGTCCCCCAGCGCATCGATGCCCATCGCCCGCTCCTGGGTGCTGTCGTTGTGATAGTATGTGTACTGCCACATCACGTTGCCCAGCTCATCGAGCCGCATCACCCAGCTGTCCAGATTGCTCGTGTTGTAGGAGTAGAGATCACCGGCGATGACCACGTGTCGTTTATTGGCCACCACAATATCCCTGGCGTACACATTGTTTCGATCTGGCACTTCATAGGCCCGCGACCACATGAATCCGCCCCCGAAATCCAGCTTGGTCACCACTACGGCGTTGTAGGTTGGATCGTATTCCGCTGAGTTGTGCCCGACCACGACCAGGCCGTCGTCGACCACCTCCAGGCAACACGCCCCCCGGTCCATCGGGCCAATCCATTTCGACCAGAGAAAGGCGCCCCCCAAGCTTTCGGCCACCAACATCGCGTATCGCGGATCGTGCTGGACCTTGCCCAACATGAAGATGCGGTTCTGATGATACCTCACATCCACGAAATCAGAGGCCGGATCCCACTCGTAATCGTGGGCCCAGTAGGCGACCGCGTTTCGACTCGCTCCCACGAGCACCAATAGGGCAATGGAGAGCAAAACTGTGCGCTTAAACATGATAAACTCCTCCTGTGATTCTCTGCTCGCGCGTCGGAACGGCGCACGAAGCTTCAAAGAAAGTTAACGAACCTACCCACGGTGATCCCGTATCAACTCCGTTGTGTTGGCCCGCACCCGGTGGATCTTACAAGTTCTATGCCGAGTTCGAGCCACCGGGGTGTACCCGTGTTTCCTGCCGAACCTGCCCGAATCAGCCGGATATTTCAGTGGACGTCCTCTTTGTGGGTGTGTGTCGAAAGTGTCGAGAGTGTCTCAGCCTCTGCTCGGCTTGGTGTTCATCGGCGGCTCCTGTTCCAGCTCGACACCGAGTTGATCGGCCAAATTGTCGACCAGCTGGAAAAGCAGGGTATCGATGCCCTGGAGCAGCTGCATATGGGGTTCGTGAAACTGGAGATGGGCCAGGGCACTGTACGCCATATTCACGATTTTGTTGATCGTGTCGTTCGAGGCCCGGGCTGCGGCCTGAAAGGAATGGGTCGATTCCTGCTCGGTCTGGCAGATCCGGTTGCCGATGCCCTGGGATCCTCGGCGGAACTCCTCTGAGCAATCGACGATCTTCGGCAGGGTGCCCAACAGCTGTTCGGTCAGCTCGGAGATAGCCGCCACGCGGGTCTCTATTTGCTCGCTGTGGGCTTTCATTTCGTGGGCCAGCACACCGACCCGTTTACCCGATTCCCCCAGAGAAGCGGCCATGATGTGGGCGTTTAACGTGATGGTCCGCGCCGACTTAGCCAGCTTCTCAATTTTTTTGCCCGCATCGACGATGTCTTTGATCATGCCGGTCGCCGCGTCCACGTTGTTGGATTGGGTTCGGATCATCTCCTCGGTCTGACGGGAGAACTCTTCGATGGTTCCCATCAGGCTGGTCAGTTTCTGTCCCACCGAGGCCCGGGTGACTTCGATACTCCCGGTGGCGGCGTCGACGATGTCGCTCACCTTGTTGCCCACAGCGAGAATTTCCCGGGTGCTGGAGGACTCTGCCTCGGCCAATCGCCGCTTCACCTCGTTGCGGCAGCGAACGATCTGCGCCAATACTGCACGGCTCGTTGCATGGTCCTCTGTAACCCTATCGCCTTCGAGCTGTTGATCCACTGCGCCCGGGTCGCTCACCTCTGCCTCCGCATCATCGCTGATCCCCCAGCTGGACAGTCCGATTTCCCTACACCAGGTTGAACG
>JANQET010000028.1 GCA_028278265.1 Myxococcota bacterium | reverse complement strand
CAGCTGTCGCAGACGACGCTCACGTCATCCAGAAAGTGCATGCTGACCTGCTGAACGCCAGCACCGTGGCACGCTTCGCACCGCCCTCCTTTGACGTTGAACGAAAACCGGCTCTTGTTGAACCCGAGCGTTTGCGCCTCGGGCAGAGCGGCAAACAGACCGCGAATTCTGTCGAACAGCTTGGTGTAGGTCGCCGGATTGCTGCGGGGGGTCCGGCCGATCGGCGACTGGGTGATCTCGATCACCTTGTGGATCGCATCGGCGCCGCTGAGCCGGTCATAGGTCCCGGGAGGAGGGGCCGTCTGACCCTGCAATCCGGCCAGGGCGCGGGCCAGGATCCCCATCACCAGGGTGGATTTCCCCGCACCTGAGACACCGGTGACCGCATTGAATGCTCCCAACTTGAACGCGGTTGTGATGTTTCTCAGATTGAACTGTCGCGCACCGTGGATCTTCAGCTGCCCGCTGCCCCGGCGCCGTTCGAGGGGTAACGGGATTTCCTGTATACCCGAGAGGCATGCCCCGGTGGCGCTGTTTGGAGCCACCGCCGGATCAGTGATGGAACGCGGTGGTCCGCTGTAGAGGATTTCACCACCCAAACGGCCGGGACCGGGACCGAGATCGACCAGCCAGTCCGCGGCGAGCATCGTCGACTCATCGTGCTCGACGACGAACACGGTGTTGCCGTTGTCCCGCAGTTGTTGCAATACGCGGTGGAGCTGTTCCCGATCGTGGGGATGCAGCCCACCGGCCGGCTCATCGAGGACGAACAGGACACCGGTGAGGGCGCCGTTCAATTGATTGGCCAAGCGGATGCGTTGCGCCTCCCCGCCCGACAGAGTGGTGGACGCCCGATCGAGGGTGAGATACCCCACGCCCAATCGATCGAGGGTTGCGGCGCGTTTCACCATCGCGTCGACTATTGGTGCCGCGATCGGCGCCATCTTCGGTTGAAACGCAATCGATGAAAAAAATTCCTCCAATTCACCGATCGCCAACCGGTTGAGCTCGGTGATGGTGGTGTCGGCCAGGCGCACGGAGCGGGCGAGCTCATTGAGGCGCGTCCCCTTACACTCCCCGCATGGGGCGGACTCGACAAACCGCAAGATGTTCTTGTTGCGATCCCGTTTGAGGATCTGTTCCATCACCGGAATGATCCCCTTGTAATACCCCTCTTCCCGGGGCTGTGCGGTGATGCCGCTCCACTTGAGGCGGGACTCGAGGGGATGTTTGCCGAACGGTATCCGGAGGCGATCGGATCCGTGCAGCACCACGTGGCGCTGGGCCTCAGTGAGTTGGCGCCACGGGACGTCCACACTGAAACCGTGGGCCCGACACACCTGGTCCAACACGGCCATGGTGACTTGGGAATAGATGATGTAGCCCGACGGGGTCGTGATCACCAATGCTCCCTGACGCAGGGTCTTGTCCTCATCGCTGACCAGCAACGCCGGGTTCAACCGATCGACCACCCCCAATCCCCGGCACGCTTCGCACGCACCCCGGGGGGAATTGAACGAGAATTGCGCCGCATCGAGCGGTTTGTCGGCGTCCCCCAACCTGGAGAAGAGCAGACGCAGGTGGTCGCCGAGGGTGGACATGGTCCCCACCGTGGAGCGGGGATTGGCACTGACGCGCTGCTGCGAGAGGGACAGGGTGGGTGAAATTCCCTCGAGTTGTTCGGCGGCCGGGCGACCCAGCTTGCCGATAAAATGGCGGGCATAGGCCGAGAGGGAACTGAGGTAGCGCCGCTGACCCTCGCGGTAAATCGTATCAAAGGCAAGGGACGATTTGCCCGAACCGGAGACCCCGGTGAACACCACCAGGGCGTACTTGGGCACCGCCAGATTGACCGACTTGAGATTGTGCTCGGCCGCGTTGCTGATGAGAAGCTCTCTCACGGTGTGTCGAAACTTTTGGTGAATCTAGGCGTTGAGCTGGGGGGGATCTTCTGCCGGCGGAGGGGTCTCCCGGCCACTGTCGCCGGTTTTGTCCTGGCCGTAGTAGTAGCCGTATTTCTTGTAATAATAGTAGTAGTAGTGCTGGCCGTATTTCCGGTTGTGCAGGTCGAGATCGTTGAGCACTGCGCCGAGGATGTTGGCCTCGATATCCTTGAGCACCGTTGCCGCGTGTTTGAGTGCATCCTTGGATGTCTGCAGGCTCTTGACGACCAGCACCGTCCCGTCGACGAGCTTGGAGAGAATGGCCGCATCGGTCACCACACCCACCGGCGGGGAATCGAAAATGACATGATCGTATCTCGCCGAAAGGGCGTCGACCACCCGGGCAAAACTGTCGGTGTGCATCAACTCGGCCGGATTTGGCGGCACCGGTCCGCATAACAGCACATCCACATTGGGCATGTCGGTGTGGAGAATCGACTCGTCGATCGTGGATTCACCCAGTATGGCCGTAGAGATGCCCTGCTTGGATCGCATTCCCACCGCTCGATGGACTCTCGGCCGGCGCATATCCGTATCGACTATCAGCACCTTGGCCCCGGATTGGGCCATCACGATGGCCAGGTTCATCGCCACGGTGGTCTTGCCCTCTTGGGGAGAGGGACTGGTGATTAGAATCCGCTTGGCCGGCTGATCGGCCGACATGAACAACAGATTGGTGCGAATGGCGCGACAGCTCTCGGCGACCTGTGACTTGGGATTCTCGTGCACGAACAGATCGAAATTGATCGGGGCCTTGCCGTTTCCCCGATCCTTGACGGGCTTCTTTTTTCTCTTTTTGCTCTTTCTATGTCGTTTCTTTTTGCCGTAGTACTGACCGTACTGTCCCCCGTACGATGACGAGGCGGTATCGATGGATGGCACAATACCCAAAAAGGCGATGCCCGCCGCCTCCACGTCGTCTTGGGTCTTTATCGATCGATCGGCAAATTCGATGACCAGAGCCAAGGCGATACCCAGCGCCAAACCGATCAGCAGGGCGAGGGTCACATTCAACGAGAGACGGGGTTTGATCGGATATTCCGGTAGCAGGGCCGGGTCGAGAATCTGAACGTTGTTGACGCGCAGCATACGGGAGAGATCGGCCTCTTTGCTGCGACCGAGCAGTAGGTTGTAGACACTCTCGTTGTTGGTTCGCTCCCGGGCGAGTCGGTTGTAGGCGACCTCTTTCTGATTGAGCGCCAGCGCCTGCTCGTGCAATTCGTTGAGCGCCCGTTTCAACCCCGCTTCACTGCGCCGGGCCGCGGTGAGCTCGGCATCGATGGCGCGGAGAATGTTTTTGACCTCTCGCTCAATATCGTTTTCGATGCGGTGAAGTTTAGCCTTCAGCTCCCGCATTTGGGGGAAGTTCTTACCGTACCGCTCTGACAGCTCGCTGTACTGTTGGCTGAGCTCCCCGTGTTTGTGCTTGAGCTGCTGAATCAGCAGGTTGGAGTTGAGCGACTCGAGGGGAATGGCCAGCGGGTCGTTGTTCTCGGCGACTTTGGCGATGGCGCTCTTGCGGGACTCGATTTCAATTCGACGGGCACGGGCTTCGGTCAGACTGGTCGCCGCCGCGGTCATCTGGGCGGTGACGATATTCTGCCGCTCGGCCAATGAAACGGAGAGGATGCTGTTCTCCTTTTTGAAATCAAATAGCTCCTGTTCGGCAGTGTTCAATTTGGTGCGCGCGTCGTCGAGCTGGGTGGACAGCCAGTCACCCGCGTCGACGGTGCTCTGCAGGGTATTGGCCAGGTTCTTGTCGAGGTAGGCCTTAGCCAGGGCGTTGGCGTAGAGCTGGGCGCGGGCCGGATCTCGGTTGTCCACGTGAATTTTGACCAACCGGGAATCCTTGACCGGTTCGACGGTGACCAACCCCTGTAGCGCCTGCGCAGCTTTCTCCGGTGTGGTCGGTTCGAATTCGGCGCGCTGCTCCTGAGGAACGCCTAAAAACTCCGGATCCTCGTGGAGCATGTATTTCCGTACCACGCGCAAGGCGATATCGCGGCTCTCGATAATCTTGTATTGGGTTTCGTAATACTCGAGATTGGACCAGAACGACCCGGTGCCCATTTCGACGACATTCTCCACATCATTGCCCAGCACCTTGGGCGCTTGCGTTTCGATGCGCACCGTCGTTGTGGCGCGGTAGATCTTGGTCATTCTCAGGGTGAAGAAGGCGGTCGCCCCGACGACGACCACCGCCGTGAGCAGAATGAGCAGCAGCCGGCGCCGAACAATGCGCAGGTACTCCCAGATTTCGATTCCCGATTCCTCCACGGCGATCGGGGTTGAGAGGGGGGCAGCTGCATCGCTTGTTGATTTATTTACCATTCGTCGGTCGACCTCGGGCTGAGTGCCATAGTTTTATTCTTAGTGTTTAAAGGGGTCATGTTCAAATGTTTCGATGTCAATTTCATAAAATGATGGTTGCCCAATTTTATAATATTGTTCATTGATTAAGCAATTTGTGGCGCTTTTGCGCCGCCTCGATTTGCTCGAGCCGCTCTTGCCACGTTTTATTGAGGGGGTCAACTGCGGTCAACTGCCGCAGAGCATCGACAGCTCTCATCCAATCTCCGTGCCGTTCGGCGAGGTCGACCACCTTGACCAGGGGTCTGGTGTCAGATGAATCCAAGGAAAAGGCGAACTGATACTTGGCCATCGCTGCTTGAATCTTACCGCCGGCGGCCTCCAGATCGGCGCTGAGCAGGGCGGCCTGGCGTTGAGCCACTATATTCGTGGAGAGTGCCCTGAGCCTCGAGGCGATGCGAATCGCTTTGTCGTGATCTCCGGCCCGCTGATAGGTCCAGGCCAACTGACGCAGCAACGCGGGATGTTTGGGGGTTCTCTTCAACTGATCTTCCAGGGTGGTGAGCGCTTTTGCGTACTGCTGTTTGTGCCGAAGAAACTTCGCTTTGAGCATCGCTCCGGCCGGCCCGTAGTCCGGGAGGGCGGCCAGTCTCTCCGCCAGGGCCGTTGCGGCGGCCGATTCTCCACGGGTGGCCAGCCGGTTGGCATGACGACCCAGGGAGCGCGCGTCTCTCGGATGGGCCTCGAGGATCGCCAGATCCGCCTGCTCCGCTTGGGCATCGTGACCCTTGGCGGCCAGGGCCTGGGCCAGGGCTCCCCAGAGAACCACCTTGTCGGTCCCGGTCGCAGCGATTGGGGCGAGCTTGGTAAAATTTGCATATCTGGATGTCAAACGCTCGGCTATTGGGGTGGCGAGGGAGGGGTTGCCCCGCGCGGCGAGGCGAAATTCGAGCATCGCCTGGTTCAGCCTCCCGGAGCGAAGCAGTGTGCGGCCGACGTAGTAGTGAGCCACCGCGGAGGAGGGATTGAGTTCGAGTGCCCGGGCCAACCAGGGAAGCGGGTTGGCTTGCCGGGTGTGAAACTCACGAGCGCCGACCAGAAAGGGAACGTACCAGTTCGCCGGATGTCGCGCGATTATCTGGCGAAGATTGTCCTTGGCAAACGGCCGGGGATCTCGTTTGTCGAAAGCGGACTTGAGCGCCCGCTCTTCTGCCTCCAGGCTGTGCGGGACGCCGTAAACCATCATGTAGACCGCGGTCAGCGCACCCAATCCCGCCACTGCCAAGCGGGTTTTCGGGGAGATGTCGATGGCCGATCCCCGTCGACGGCGTAGGGATCGGTCGGCCTGCAACACCGCGAGCAGGGCGACCGCGAGCACGGCGACGCCGGGAAGCTCCATGTTGAAGTCGACCAGGTTGTGGATGCCAAAGGCCACCAAGGCGGCGAGTACCGCCATCTGCACGGGTCGGTCGGGCAGCCGTTTGAGGCGCCGCGCGACCGGAACTCCCAGCCCCACCAAGGCCACCGTGCCAAAGAGCACGCCGTAATCGGCGAGCAACTGAATCACTGCATTTTCCGCGTGGGTGAAGGTGACCTTGGCCGCCAAATCGCTGACCATCGGAAACCCGACCCAAAATGCGCCCCGACCCACCCCGACGGCGGGAAACTGACCGATTAGTCCCATCCCCTCGGAGAGAAAATCGAGTTTGCTCATATCCCCATGAACGAATTCGCCGATGATGGCTTCTTCGGCGGCGAGCAGACCCAGCCCCAATGACAAGGCGAGCCCGACCGGCAACCAGGTCAGCGATCGAATCCCCCGCTCATGGCGTATGTTGAGCAGCCGAACCAGAATCATCAGCGAGACGAAAATCAACTGACCGATGACAAATGTGGCGATCCCACCTCTGGACAAGGTCAGTAGGAGGGCACCGCCGATCACCGCGGCCAAACCGATCATCGGCAAACGATTGAGTCGGTTTCCCGAGGTGGCCAACGCCCGACCGATGGCCACCGTGGCCCCCAGACCGAGCAGGGCGGCCAGGTGATTGCTGTTGATGAGGGGCGCAGCAGATACCGTGCGGTTCATCGAGACGTGTACCGGTTGGTATAGCCCGTATACCTCATTCAACGAGAGGATCTGATGGGTCAGGAAAACGGCTGCTGACAACCCGCCGGTCACCAGAACAGCGTTGATTACGAATCGGGATCCGTACCGCCCGACCCAGATCCGGCAGGCCCAGTAGACCGCCAAGTAGACGAACAACTTGGCGAGCTCGGTCACGGTGAAGATCACATCGAGGCTCAGTGGCATCAAACTCGGACAGGATTCATCCAGCGGTCGAAAGGCGCGGCTGCGAACCTCGTATGCCGCAGGTGAGATCAGCTCGACCAGGGGGGCCGGAAGGGGAATAATTTGGAACAACGTGAATAATATCAACAAGATGAAGATCGCACCGGGCAGATCGAGTGTCAGCTGCTGCCGCCACTTCGGGTCCAGTGCCACCAAGGCCATCAGCGCCACCGCCGGCACCAAGAAAAGGGTCAGCACCACGGGATGAACCGCACCCAAGGCGAGCGCCGGCCCGAGCAGGAGTAAACCGAGAAGTGCTTGAAACCCCGATTTAGGCGTAACGGTCACAGACAATTTAGTTGCCCTGAATCACTAGTGGATCATTTCAGATTCGTAAGTTGTCCCATAGTCTACGCGATCGGCAGCCGACGACAACACCGGGATGAGGGAAATTCGCCTGTTGGCGATTTATTTCTGAATGATCGCGAACACCACGCGCCGGTTGGCGGCACGTCCCGCGTCGGTATCATTGGTATCGACCGGTTGATCGGGTCCGTACCCCTTGGCTTTCAATCGCGAGGGATCGATACCGTTTTGCACCAGGTAGCGCTTGACCGACCGCGCTCGCCGATTGGAGAGGCGAATGTTGTATCGGCGGGTGCCCCGCGAGTCGGTATGGCCCTCGACCCGGACTTTGATCTGAGGATTGGCGGTCAAGACGGTCACCACCGCATCGAGGATCTGGAACGACTCGTCTCCGATAATCACGTCGGATGCGGTCTTGAAGCGAATGCCCTTGAGCAGCTGGAACTGATCGT
This sequence comes from Myxococcota bacterium, assembly GCA_028278265.1. Classification (GTDB taxonomy): domain Bacteria; phylum Myxococcota_A; class Polyangia; order JAAYKL01; family JAAYKL01; genus JANQET01. The sequence goes on along the minus strand of JANQET010000028.1, from coordinate 3,082 downwards.
TGGTAATGGTGACCAACGCTTCGCCTTCGTCGGGGCACCCGTCCTCGTCCTCGAAGCCGTTGAGCACTTCCCGCTCGAGGGGGCACTGATCGCGCACGTCGGGCAGCAGATCCCCGTCGTTGTCCGGATCCGGACAGCCGTCCTCGTCCTCGTAGCCGTCCTTGTCCTCCGGATCGTCCGGGCACTCATCATCCTCGTCGGGGATGCCGTCCCCATCCGAATCCTCGGGAACCTTCTCCTCCTCCGGGCAGCCGTCTTCGTCCCGATCCCCATCTTTGTCTTCGGGTGTGTTGGGGCAGGAGTCCTCCCGATCCAAAATCCCGTCCTGGTCGTTGTCCAGATCCGGGCAGCCGTCCGAATCGTTGAAATCATCCCAGTCTTCCGGGTCGTCGGGACATTGATCTTCGTCGTCGGGAATCCCGTCCCGATCCCGATCGTCGATCGACGGCTCAAAGGCAAAGCCCAAGAACACGCGCCACTGGGCGTTTTGAAATCCGTACTTCTCGGGCGTGCCGGCAATCGGGATCCCCGCCGCCGCGCCGGCCATCAGGTGCGATCGGCCGTCCACGTACAGCTTGAACCCCAGAGCTCCTTCCATCGAGAGGTATTTCGAATCGCCGAAATGATCGGCCAGCTGGTTGCCGTAGGCTTCGAGCACAATATCGAAAACATCGGGGTAGATGGCGAAACTCTGTCCCAGACCGAAATTGACTGTCGGTCCGTAGTGGAACAACAACTCCTCACTCCCCTCGTCGAATCCGTCGTGCAGATGGTTGTCTTTGACGACGCCAAACGGATATCGGGCCCCCACATTGAGCGCCAGGCGGTACCAGGAGGCCGGCGCCGTATCAACAACGATCTTCCCGGAAATGGCGCCCGCGTTGCCCGGTTCTCCCATCAGCAGCTCGGACGGACCGCTGCCGAACTGATATTGCACGACAGCGCCCAGTCCAATCGGATAACGATTCACTCGCAGCAGAACCGCCTTGGCGTGGATCGCCAAATCGCCAAAAGCGCCGATGGTCGACCATTCGTTGGCGTTTTCGTCGTCCTCATCCCCGGTCGGGTTGTATCCCACCCCTGACGTGATGCCCATGGGAATCTGAACCCCCAGGACAAACCGGTTCTTCAAGCCGATATTGGCAAAAAAGATCGCGCGAATCGCCTTGTCCATTTTGGTCTCGGCGTAGGCATCTTCGGCCATCTCCACGGCGATGAAGTGGTTGAAGCCGAAGTCGAGGGTCATGCCCAACGAAAAGCTCTTGTGGGGAAGAACATCGGTGCCGTCGGTGGTGAAATGCCCCTTGGTGTCCACTGCCGGGCGGAACAAGTGCATGTCCATCCCCTCGCCCTCCCGCAGAAGCTCCTTGCCGATGGCGGTGTGAGTGAACAGCAGTTGGGACGCCATGCTCAGAATGACCAACACGATAAGCCGCTTTGGAGTGAAGTGACCTGACATTTTCCCCTCTACACGTCGCGTAAAATGTGGCGTTCTTCTCTAAAGTATACGGGTTGACCCTCTCTGTCTCAAGGAGGTGGTCCAAATTTGATCTCGAAGGGATACCCGTCTTTTGCACATTTACTTGCCGCTTTGATTGTGTGTATAAATGAAAATCTTAATTAAACTCCTTATTGACTCCATTTTTATATATATGTAATATTTCAAATGCATTTCAAGTATTGCCGTCGTTTAGTTGCGTCTTTGGGCTTTAACATGGGAAAGGGAGCGCTAAATTAGGCAACTGTTTGGTTTTTTTTAACAATTTCGCAAGGAGGGATTCCGTAATGACAGCGATCCGCATTGAATCGCTCAAAGACCTTGGCTTGAAGCACAACAGCTTGAAAACAAGCCGCAAAACGGCCGTGCTGGCCGGACTTGCCGTGCTTTTTTCCGCATCACTGCTGACACCCCGAGTCGGCGCCCAAGAGCCGTTGGTCCAGATCTATCAGGATTATCTCTACGGATCCGTGGTGATGACCGGCAGTCCAATGGGGCGAAGTGGGTTTTTGAGTGGCGGCCCGGTCGCTGTCCCTCAGGATCAACCCGGCGAACACGGCACGATGATGACCTTCATCAGCGACAAGAATCCGGGCTCGCCGAATCAAGACAACGCTTCGTGGGGAGACTACACTACCGGAGACTGGACAGAGAACTACTCGTACGGTGCGCTCGACCTGGACACGGGCGACACCGTTGAGAAGGTGATCCTGATTTGGGGTGGGAGTTGTTCCCAGAGCGACGTCCTGGGTGCCGACGAGGATGTGTCGGACTCGGTCGGCGTGTCGGTCAAACTGACCTATCCCACATCAACGGGCTACGCAGAGGTCGATGTGGCACCGGACAATCCCACCGACGAGACCCCGTGGAACAACTGCGACAGCGGTATTGCCTGGTTCAACGGCTACACCAACTGGGCCGACGTGACCGACGTGGGGGCGAGTTGGATCGACGGCTTGTACGGGGTGGGCGGTGTACCGGGCACCCAGGCGCTGAACGTGGACGGGACGAGCTATGCTGGGTGGACCCTGGCCGTGGTATACTCCAATCCGACGACGTTTCCCGACGTGCACCAGGTCACCATCTGGAGTGGCTGGCGAATCAATGAGACCGATTATGACAATCCCACCACTGTCGATGGCTTCTGCTATCCGGAGTTCAGCGGCACGCCGATTCCCGGGCAACTGATGGTCGCTGCCGTGGAAGGGGACGCGGATCTGGAGGGGGATGGCTTTGCCTTCGGGCCGACGACCGGTCTGGACTCCAGTAACCTGCTGCAAGGACCGAGCAGCGAGTTGGACAATTTCTTCTCTGCCCTCATTTTGGATCGGGACGGCAACTACATCAACGGGGTGAGGCATTGGCTCGGCGGGGTCGCCGCCGATGTGCCGAATCACGCGCCCGGGGCACCGGTAACCGGCGCGCGGCAGGGATGGGATATCGCCGACGTGCCGATCAACGACAACGACGGCACCAGTTGCGGCGGCTCTTCGTGCAATCCGGACCTGCTGACCGCCAACCAGACAGAGGCGGCTTTGGTTCCGTTCTCCAATGATGATGCCTACGCGGTGGTCGCCATCGCCC
>JANQET010000503.1 GCA_028278265.1 Myxococcota bacterium | reverse complement strand
CCCAAGGGGTGTCGCTTTCACGCCCGCTGCCGTCACGCGGACACCCGCTGCCAATTGGTCGAACCGGAAGTGCGGGAACCCGAGCCCAATCACTTCGTCAAATGTCATTTTGATTTGTAGAAAAAAGCGGCCCTGACACCCGTCAAACTCCGATACCGTTGCTCCCGTCAAGGCCTGGCGGAGTCTCGGGTTGACGTTGTCAGGGCCATAAGGCGTTTTCAATCCGGCTTCGTATCACGTGAGGGGTCGGCAGGCAAGGGGTTGCAGGTCGTTATCCGATTTTTATTTGCGCTGATACACCGACAGGGTTCCCACGTAGAGATAGCCGAACAGAAACAGCAGCAGGAAGGGAATCGACACGTAGTGCTTGCCGGTGATTGCAATGTAAATCGTGTAGATGAAATACATGGCGAAAATCAACTCGATGATCGGCACAAAACCTTTCCGCGCGCGGTAGCGCAGCTTGTGCCAGTTGAACTTGGGATTGTCCACACCGTGTTTGGCCGTGCGCACGAACTCGGTTTCGTGACCGATCAGCCCCTCGATCACCGCCTTGGCGTTGTTGATCGAGATGCCGATTCCCAGGGACATCACCAGCGGGACCTTGGCGATGGCCCGCCACACGCTGCCGTAGAGATCCTTATGGGCGACGATGTAGAACACTCCGATCGACACCGTCGTTCCGACAAACAGGGGCAGGTCGATCATCAGCACTTCGCGCCAGCCGTGCTGGGTGCGTACGAGCAGGTTGGGCATCAACAGCAGGGCCAACAGGATCATCAGCACATAGGCGAGGTTGTTGGTCAGATGAAAGAAGGCCTCCATTTTGACTTTGAACGGGACATCCGCCTTGAGGATGACCGGGAGCATCTTCTTGGCCACCTGAATCGATCCCTTGGCCCAGCGGTGCTGCTGGGATTTGAAGCTGGTCATCTCCACCGGAATCTCTGCCGGCGCCACCACCTGGGGGAGATAGACGAAATTCCATCCTTTGAGCTGGGCCCGATAGGACAAATCCATGTCCTCGGTGAGGGTGTCGTGCTCCCAGCCGCCCGCATCGGCAATCGCTGTCCGGCGCCAAATACCGGCCGTACCGTTGAAATTGAAAAACCGCCCGGAACGGTGGCGGGCCCCGTGCTCGACGACGAAATGACCGTCGAGCATCAATGATTGTATGCGCGTCAGCAGGGAGTATCGACGGTTGACGTGACCCCAACGGGTTTGCACCATCCCCACGGTCTCATCCGTAAAAAAATGGATGGTGTTGTTGAGAATGTCCCGCGGGGGAATGAAATCGGCATCGAACACGGCGACGAATTCGCCTTTGGCCACGCGGATCCCATTCTCCAGCGCCCCAGCTTTGTAACCGACCCGATCCCGACGATGGATCAGACTGGCGTTGATCCCGCGCGCCTTGACCGCCTCGACTTCGGCGCGAGCGATTTGCGTGGTATCGTCGGTCGAATCGTCGAGCACCTGAATCTCTAGTCGGTCGGTGGGGTAGTCGATTTTCGATACCGCATCGATCAGCCGAGCGGCCACGTAGCGCTCGTTGAACATCGGCAATTGAACCGTCACGAAGGGAAGGTTTTCATAATGTTTTTCGGGTTTGGGCATGTTGTCACGGGTTTTGTAGAATAGAAAAACCAAATGACTCCGGTGAAATCCATAGACCGCGAGCAATCCCAGAATAGACAGATAGATGATGATCAAAACCGTTTCGAGCATTGTTTTCTCCGCTGATGTTCGCCCAGATTGAAGAGCGTCAGTACTCAATCGACCCCAGTTGTAGACCAACCGATTGTTGAAGTTGTCACCGAAATGTCAAAACCGGCAAACATTTGTCACGCGGGCGTCTTACCAGGGCGAGTAGATTGGACGAAGTGATTAGAATCAAAAATAAAATAGCAATCGCCGGGGCCAAACCACACTAATTAATGTGGTGTTGTGCTGTGCACCAACGGGTGAATGTAGCAATGAAACGAGAAAAATATTCAGACGACGGAATCCCGAGGTCGGATCTAACCCACTTGGTCCAAAAAGTGACAATTAATTCATCGATCAAAATAAAGAAGGATCCCACCGAGCCGATGATAACCACATATTTAAATAGACTTGGTGCAACCAGCGCTGCTCTAACCAAGGAGGTGTAAAATGGGTCGATTTGTCAAACTGGTCTTATGGGCCGTCTTGCTGCTGATGATTGCCCCGGGGTGCGGGGACGATAGAGCAGGGGATGACGACGACAACGACAACGGCGGGGACGGCGACGCGGACGGCGACGACGATGATGATGACGGCTTCGACACCGACGGGTTCGATGACGACGATGATGACGACGATACCGACATCATCGACACCGAGGTGTGTGATCTCCAGGAAATACAGCTGGAAGCCAAGCTGCCCAAGCTGATGATCCTCGAGGACGTTTCCGGCTCGATGGTCACCGATGAAGACGGCAACCCTGTTGAAAAATGGAACCAGGCCAAGGCAGCGCTCACCAACATGGTCAACGACTTCGAAAAGGATGTGGATTTCGGGCTGGATATTTTCCCGGATGGATCCGGATTCGACAACTGCGGGGTGAGCAACCCGGTGCTCGCCGACTGTGCAGACGAGAACGCCCAGACGATCATCGACCATCTCAACGGCATCTCCCCGGATGGGGCCACACCGCTGAGAGACGGGATGCAGAACTTCACCAACACCAACTACGCCCCCAGTTTCACCTCTGTGGACGCAAACAGCTACCTGCTGATCGTCTCCGACGGGCAGGACACCTGCGGCGGGATTTTCAATCCGGTCACCCCACAGGTTCTCGGTACGTTGACGGCGCGATTGCTCAACGACCACGACATCAAATCATTCGTCATCGGTTTTGGCGACGGGGTCGATCCGGACCAGCTCAACGCCATCGCCGAAAACGGGGGCACCGATTTCAACACCTATCTCATCGCCGAGGACCAGGCGAGCTTGGAAGCAGCGCTGGAGTCGATCGTCGATACCCTGATCAGCTGTATTTACGAGGTGCTCCACCCGGACGATCCGAATGTCGATGTCGATAATGTCAATTTCTATTTCGTCATCAACGGGGTTGAACAGCGGATCGGCTGGGACGACAACTGCGCCGCCGGCAAGGGATGGACCTGGCGCAATCCGGAACACACTATCGTGGAGTTTTGCGCCGAAGCCTGTGAGACACTCCAGAGCGGAGTAGTGGAGAGCATTCTCATCGAGTACGGGTGTGATCCGGTTCCGATCGAATAGCATTTTGCCCCACCTGTGACGCGAGCCCGACTTGCGCACCATCCTATCCAGCCTATATTTTTAATGGACATTGCGCGTCTTTTCGCCTTACACCGATCGTACCGATGACAGCCGACCAACAGAACGAGGTTTTGATCTTCCAGAAGAACAACCGTTTTTTCGGGTGTCCGGCTCAGGCGGTAAGGGAGGTCATTCCGGGCCGGGATCTCGCCCAAGTGCCATTGGCCCCGAAGTGGGTGCTGGGGGTGTTGCGTGACCAGGACACCATTTACCCGGCTGTCGATATGGGTGCCTTTCTCGGTTTGGTCGACGCTCCGGATTCAGCCACGAATCGCTTCATTCTGATCGATTCCGATCAACTCTGCTGCGCCATCGCCGCTGATTTGGTCTTCAACGTGGTCGTGCTCGGTCGGGCAGACTCCATCGAACCGTTGACCCCGGCGACAGACCAATGGCGGGATGCGGTGCCCCGCTTCAAATACGATGACAAGGAGCTCCTGCTGCCGGACCTACAGAGTTTGATCGGCGATGAAAGGGAGGATGCCACCAAACCGATGGCAGGGGCAGCAGCCAGTTCGATAACTGATGATTTTCGGTACCTGCTGGAATTTTTCGCGGCCGGCGTCCCCCTCGCCGCGGCGGTATCGTCGGTTCACAGCATCGCCAATGTCGACGGCGATTCGGCCAGAGAACCGCCGACCGACCAGCCGGGAGTTCCCACCACCCCCCTGTCCGAATCCCTCGGTCTCCAACCCAGCGAGACCTTTCGCACACTGGTTGTGCAGCGGGAGCAGCGATTTTTCGGATTCAACGTGGATGCCATCTCCCGCTCGCCGATCAGCCGCCACAAGATATCCCCGGTGCCGGCGCTTCTTCACCACTGGATCACTCCGATGGTCTATGCGGGAATTGCCTTAGGCACCACCGAGGGATCGCTTCTGCTGGTGGTCGATCTCGAACGAATCTCGGGCAAGCTTTCAGCGGTTTGACGAGTTCACCCCACAGGGTCGTCAGATCACCAAGTCCCGGGTCAGATGGGTGTGCAGGATGAGGAAGGTCTCGGTGGAGAGAATCCCCATTATCTTCATTTTGTGGGTCAGCAACTCGTGCAGTTCGCCGACATTGGCCACCAGCACGCGGATAAACAAGTTGTAGGCCCCCGTGGTGGTGTGAATCTCGATGCACTCGGGAAAAACCTCCAGCTCCTCCTTGATGCTCTCATGGGTCGCCTTGTCGGAGAGCTTCAATCCGACAAACGCCGAGATGCCGTACCCCAACGCCTCATGGTTGACGACGATTTTGGACCCTTGAATGATGCCCAGCTCCTTCATTCGGTTGATTCTGGAATGGACAGTGGCCCGGGCGACATTCAGATCCCGCGCAATCTCCATGAACGGCCGTCTCGCGTCGGCGTTCAACGCTGTCAGTATTTCCTTGTCTAGCCCATCAATTTGTTCCGTCATTTGCACAATCTCCTCTGGCGAACAACCACATTGACTACTAAAGTGTTAAAAAAATGTACAAAAAGTCAACAGAAAAGACGATAATTTCTCTGGGATCGCCGAGCGGATGGTGCTCCCCTCTTTTAGATTCCGACGAGTTGCGTTAGGGTTCGCCCTCATGAGAAGAGACGTTTACCAAGGCAACTTGAACCCAATCCGAAACATCGGGTGCCTCCCATGAGAAGAGGCGTTTTTAGAAGCGAAATGAAACCGACCTACTGCATCGGGTGCCGTCCATGAGAAGAGTGGTTTCCAAGAGAACCGGAGATGTGTTCAGCCCCTGCGGCCCCTTGCGTGAAGAGCTCGAGCTGGCCAGCAGCGCACCGGAGGAGGTGGTCCGCATCCTGGCCGACTACTTGAGCGATGACCGCAAACGCCGCATCGACGAGGTCATCTCCCACCGCACCCAACACCTGGCCCTGGCCGTTGACGGGGTCCACGATCCCCACAACACGGCAGCGGTCATTCGAACCGCCGATGCGTTCGGCATCCAAACAGTGCACATCATCGAGCACGACAATCGGTTTCTCTCGTCGCGCAAGATTACGCAGGGGGCGCACAAATGGGTCGATCTGGGGGTGTTCAAGACACCGGCCGATTTCGGGGACGCTGTTCGAGCGCAGGGCAAGAAGATGCTGGTCGCCACGGCCCAATCCACCACTTCCGTAGAGGATCTCGATCCGAACGACCCGATGGTGCTGATCTTCGGCAACGAGGCGGACGGCATCTCCGCTGAGATGAGCGCGTTGGCAGACGGGTCGTTTAGCATTCCCATGTGTGGGTTTTCAGACAGCCTGAACGTCTCAGTGGCTGCAGCGGTGACCGCGTTTACCCTGCGCCAAAAACACTGCTCGCGGCTCGAGCCGACCGCAGCGGAGATTCTCCGGGCCCGCTTCTACCTGCGCTCCGTACGCGCTGGATACGAAATCGTCATGCGATCGCGCCCCGATTGGCTGATGCCGGACGCGCCCTAGGGTTGGGGTGGCTCGCGGCCGGCGGGATACCAGTCGTTGAGGTGACCGTCATCTACGGCACAGCGTCCCTCGCAGATCCAGTGGGCAAATGAGTTGTACCCCCAGCGGATGTACTCGGAGCCGCCCCCGCCGATGGTGGTGATGATGAACCGGTTGGGCAGACTGCCAAAGGCGGCCCCTTGGTGCTCGGGCGCCGGTTTGTCACCGGCCTGGGCGTCGGTCGGCACCCAACCGTACCCGGGATAGTAGACCTCGGGCCAGCGGTGGAACACCTCGTCTGTGCTGGCGTCGTCCCCGCGGATCACCAGCGCCCCCACATAGCGGGCCGGGATGCCCGCCGCGCGACACATGGCGATGAAGACAAAGGTATACTCGGAGCAGGATCCGGATCCCCGATCGATCACGGTCGGTGCGATGTTCCAGCCGCCGGCCAGCTCGTAGTGCATCCGGTCTTGAATATAGCGGGCGATGCGTCGCACCATCCAGTAGGGACGCCGCTCGTCTCCCAGGGCGGCTTTGAGATGTTTCTTGATCGAGGGGTGTTTGATCGCGAACTTGGCACCATCGACGAGGTACTGCTTTCTGATCTTCGGCGGAATATCCCGCAGGGTGGCGACCCGCCGCGGATCGACGTGATGCCGGATATCGAATAACGTCGCTTTGACGGTCATCGTGACGTCGAGCTGCTGCTGGGGTTGCAGGTCCCGCGCGGCGAAGTGGGCGAACCGCTGGCCCCATTTATCGGTGACAATCCCCGTTGGTTTCGGACTGAATCGGGGTTCCCCAGCCAGCGCCTGCCCCGGACCGGAGCTGGGAATCGCCATGTAGACGTGGGCTTCTCGGAGAACACCGGGCCCCCGGTTGGCGATACGCCGTCTGAAAACGGCAACCTCGGACCGCGGGTTGCGCTTGGTGATCCGCGGCAGTGCGTTTATCCGCACCCCATCGACGCGCCGGAAGTCCACGTCGGCGATCAGCAATCGGCCTTTCACCACTGCCAAGCCGGCCGGCAGCGGACCGGCTGAGGGGAACAGGTCGACCACCTCTCCTCGCTCGGGGTGGACGCGATAGATCATGTCCCGATGCCGGTCGGAGATCCAGAGATAGCCCTCGTGAAAGGCCAAGCCGAGTTGCTCGGTCCTGCGACCGACGCCGTCCCATGCCGGTGCGTGAAAACTGACAATGGTGGTGCCATCCTCGCTGGTCACCTGATGGATCTTCTTGCCGTCAGCCACCCAGAGATGGGTGCCGTCAAAGGCCAGGCCGAGGGGGGTCGGCGGGCTCTCGATCTCGCGCACCACCAGCCGGCGCGCCGTGTCCACACCAAACAGCCGTTCGCGCTGGCGATCCGCTACCCAGAGCAATTTGCCGTCAAAGGCCAGACCAGTGGGCCAGGGCCCCGGCGCCTCGAGGATTTTCTTTTCCTCGCCGGATCGCGGATCGAGCCCCCTGAGCTTCAAGGCGACCCGATCGGTCACCCAGAGCAGCTTGCCGTCAAAGGCCAAGCCGCCCGCCTTGTCCACTTTGAGCTCGAACAGTTGATCGATCGGCACCCCATCGGCCGGGAGCTGCTCCGCGGTGCTCCAAACCGATCCCAACATGCAGATGGCGCCCAAAAACGCCGCGACGGTCTTTTTCATGGTCAATCCCTCATCAAAGGCCCTGGTTGCCTGGATGCGCCGCGCGTCGGCGGCGAGGTCAACGGGCAGCGAGCAAATCGATGGCCAGCGCGGACCAACTCTCCAACTCCTCTCGCCGGCTGCCCGCCAAGTCGGCAATGGGAATAAATCCGGATTTGGTGATCTGCTTTTCCCGCTTGTTCACCCCGTGGTGGTTCAACTCGCAGACGTGGACGACACCAAAATGCACCCGTCCCACCGCATTGGAATCATCGTTGATCAGGCCGGTGATTTTGGGTTCGAAGGGCCCTTCTACGAACACCTCCTCTTCGATCTCGCGGGCTACCGCCTCGAGGTAGGTCTGTCGATCCGTCGCCAATTTGGCGCCGTCGAAGAGCGTCTCGTCCTGCGGATTGATATGCCCGCCGATGCCAATCGAGCGATTCCCCACCAGCCGGGTCTCTCCGGCCTGCTTGCCGCGGACGTATGAAAAGACCTCATCCCCGCAGCGAAAGACCACATAAGGGATGATCTGTTTGAGCGACTCGTCCTCCTCCGCCAAAAACCGCGGGTGAAAGCGGTTGTTCTGTTTGTCCAAGATGGGGTCGAGATAGCGATCCACCTCCGTGGAAGTGCCGTTGAACGGGCCCAACTCATCGAGCAACACCCGTGAAAAAACGAGTATTTGTTCACCGCGATACTTGTCTTGCATTTATCGTTTTCCTCTGTTTTTCCAGGTCTGAAACCGTGCCTACCGTTGCACTGAATACCGCGTCCGTCAAGCCTGACGCGCATTGGGGAAGCGGGTCAGAGCACCAGACCGGGATTCTGATTCCCAAAAAGTTTGTCACTGTAGACAGAATGTAGTACAATGTAAGATAAGTGACTACACGGAGGTCATTATGGTCTATTTTCAAGCAGAACGACGGGTCAAACGCAGTCAAGACGCACAAACGGCGCTCGAGCTCCAACTCGAGGCAACCGCGGAACGGGTCCAGTTCAGTACCTTGGTGCTCGCCGACGAGCTCGGGTTGGTCATGGCCCGGACCGGTCAAGATCAGTTTTGTGAAGAGATGGCGGCGATATCTCCCGGCCTGCTGATGGGCAGCAGCTCGTGGCGGGGAAAGGTCCTTACCGAGCACG
>JANQET010000502.1 GCA_028278265.1 Myxococcota bacterium | reverse complement strand
CTACGTTTTGGAAATCCATTTTTTCCTTTTACAACACCCTCGGGGGAGGGTGAGGGAAAGAAAATGCTCACCTCTACTTCCGCTCCGCTTGACTCCTTTCAACTCTGGTTCCCTCCCCCTCCGGAGGGGGCTAGTCCCCCATAGCCTACTATCACCCAAAATGATAAGCTGGTCGCATGAAACGAGGAGAACCTCACTGGCCCCGTATCATCCTTCACGCGGATATGGACGCCTTTTACGCTGCCGTGGAGCAACGGGACGATCCCGCGTTGCGCGGCAAACCGATCGTGGTCGGGGGATCGAGCAAGCGCGGGGTGGTGTCCACTGCCAGTTATGAAGCTCGAAAATTTGGCCTGAAGAGCGCCATGCCGATGGTTCAAGCCCTGCGACTCTGTCCCCACGTGATTGCCGTGCCGCCGGATTTCGAGCGGTACCAGGAAGCCTCCTCGCAAATTATGGAAGTGTTCGCAGATTATTCACCACTGGTCGAACCGCTCAGTCTCGATGAAGCGTTCATCGATATGAGCGGGGCCCAGGGGCTGTTCGGCTCGCCCGAGAAAATGGCGCGTCAAATCAAAGCGGATGTCCACGAAGCAACCGCTGGGTTGACCGTTTCGGTCGGTGTGGCCACGTCCAAGTATGTGGCCAAAGTGGCGAGTGATTTCGACAAGCCCGATGGGTTGACAGTGGTCCAGAGCGGGCAAGAGAAAGAGTTTCTTTGGCCGATGTCGGTATCGCATCTGTGGGGAGTGGGGCCGAAATGTCGTGAAAAGGTGGAGCAGATGGGATTTTGCACCATCGGGGATGTGGCCCACGCCGACAAGGAGGAACTGACCCGAGCGCTCGGCTCCCTCGGCGAGCATATCTGGTTGCTGGCCAACGCCGTCGACGAGCGGGAAGTCGTGCCCCAACGGGAGGCCAAAAGCGTGGGGAAAGAGTACACTCTGGAGAACGATGTTGTCGGCGCCAAGGCGATTGAACCGCACCTGCGGCGGGCCGCGGAGGGGGTTGCCCGGCGTTTGCGTCGAAAAAGAGTGCAGGCGGCCGGGGTCCGGGTGAAGCTGAAGACAAGTGAATTCAAGATTTTAACGCGTCAAGCTGCCATCAATCCTCCCACCGACTCGGCCAAGCAGCTGCTGCAGGGGGCCCGCCGGTTGCTCAAGCAGTTCGATCTGCGTCAGCCGATGCGCCTGGTGGGGTTGTCCACCTTCAACTTCACCGAACTGGATGGCCCGGCTCAGGGGGAGTTGTTCACTGACGAGAACGTTGTACGGGAGCGCCAACTGGATAGTGTGATGGACAAGATCCAATCCCGATTTGGCGATGTGCTCAAACGGGGCTGATCGGTCCATGGGCCGGTGACCGACAATTTCGGGCGCCTGACGATCGGCTCTTGACTTTTACAAAAGTGGACTAAAATTTCATGTATTGGTCGGCCCCGGAGATCCAATACCGTGGTTGACGTTTGAGGACGAGATGACGAACGGCCGACTGGGCAAACAAGTAACCATCTGGGCATGCATTGTGCTGCTGGGAGCGCTGATGGCGTCGTGCAAGGTGACCCTGGGCGCTCAGGAGCTGCGCCTTCGTGTGGGAATGAGAGCACCGGCCATGGTCACGGACGAGGGCAACGGAGAGCAGATCATCCTGCCCGAACTCGATCCTGAGGGGGATACCCTGCTGTTGTTTGCCCGAGGAACCTGGTGAGTCTCGGACTCAGCCTGCCCGAAACCCCACCGATATGCTTGGATTGACGTGTTGAAAACGGTTTTTTGGATAAGCAATTTTTTATGATCTAGATCATGCGGCTTATGTCAACTCTGTGCCATTGTAAACAAAAATTCTAATAAGGTAATAATATTTTATAGATAATTTGGTATTTTCTAAGGGGTCAGTTCACTAATGACACAAGGACAATGGGCAACATCCAAACAGGGTGAAAATTCATGGTTTAGCGAAGAGAATCGACGTTCGATTCCAGGTGGGTTAAAAATGAAAAATGTGAATAATGTGCGATTGATTTTGGTATTGGTGTTTGCCATCGCGGCGATTTCTTCTGCTTGCGGTACCGATCCGCCTGAGCCGGGCGATGACGATGACAACGGCGCCGACGCGGACACCGATACGGATACCGACACCGATACGGACACTGACACCGATACCGATGCAGATTCGGACGCGGACGGGGATTCCGACGCGGATTCGGATAGCGACAGCGATTCGGACAGTGACGCGGACTCGGACGCCGACAGTGACGCAGACTCGGATTCGGACAGCGACACGGATAGCGACGCGGACTCCGACGCCGATAGCGACTCCGACGCTGATTCCGACAGCGATAGTGACTCGGATTCGGACAGTGACGCTGATACCGATGCTGATTCGGATACGGACTCGGATTCAGACTCTGATTCAGATTCGGACGCTGACTCTGATTCGGACTCTGATACGGACACCATCCCCGAAGAAGAGATTTGCGACGAAGTCGATTTTGACATTGATGTGGAAAAAATCGATATCCTGATCGTGGTCGACCGTTCCCAGAGCATGTGCAACCAGGGTATCTGGGACGATATGCGGGATGCCCTGGTACAAGTCGTCGGCGAGATCGACCATCGGATCAATTTTGGTCTGATGTTCTACCCCAGCCTCGAATGCATCTCGGGCAACCCGACGGGTGACACCCAATGCCTCGAACCTCAGGACGGCAACACACCGGCCGAGATTCCCTTCATGGAGTTCGGGGAACCGGATCCGGCGACCATCATCGCCGATGCATTTAACGACCATGACTGCTGCGGCGGCACCCCAACCGCGCCCACACTGAACGCCGGCAAAGATTACTTGGACAGTCTGGATCCCATTCGGGATCGCTATGTCATCCTGGCCACCGACGGCGCACCCAACTGCAACGCCTCCCTCGACGGGAACAACTGCACCTGCACCAACGGATCCGCATCTTGCTCCAGTACCATGTGTTTGGATGATACGTTGGCGATCGCCGCCGCAGGGGATTTGTACAGCGGCGGGTATCCGGTGTTCGTGGTCGGTTACCAGGTGCCCGATGCTTGGACCACAGTGATGGAGTCGATGGCTGACGCGGGATCCGGTGGGGCCAACAGCCATTTCAATGTGGAGAACCCGGACGATTTTGTCGACGCGTTGACAGAGATCGTCGATTCCCTGATGGACTGCGATTTTGACATCGACTGGAATGCCATCGACCCGCTGGCCACCAGGGATCCGGAGCTGGTCAACGTGCATTGCCTGGAGAATTCAGGGGATGATGCGGATGAGACAAACGAGCTGATGCTCAATCACGACTGCGCCACCGGCGACGATGGTTGGACCTGGTTCGATTTGGATTCCTTCACCCTGTGTCCCAACAGTTGCCAGGACCTCAAAGAGGGCCACTGCGCGACGATCAAAGCCACTTTCCCCTGCGAGATTCCGACCTCTCCCCAGAGCGCTACCAAACGCTAGGTTCAGCTCGTCGTAAAAAGCGAATTACTCTTGCTGAACCGCTCGAATCTCGGCGGCCAGCTTGCGAATCGCTTCTTTGATGTCTGCTACCGTACCCTGTTCCAGTTGCTGCTTGATGTACGACGCCTTGGAGAGAACGTTCATCGTGTCCTCATCGTCGTCCCCGACAAAGCAGGGGTTGGTGCCCTCTTCCAGATGCTGTTCGATATAGGCTTCCAGCTGGGCGCTGGAGTAGTCGTTGGCCAACCGTTTGATGTCTTTCATTTTCATGTGTCGCTGCTCCGCAGGCCCCGTGCGCTCGGGGGGTTCATTTGATGCGCGGTCACATTATTGTCATATGACCATGTGCCAGGCAATAAATTTAGTTGGTAAATCCCGGCGAAATTCACCATAATGGCCTGTTGAAAAATCGGGTGGACAGAGCCGTTTCTGCACCGCAATGACGCGCGGTATCGCGCAAGGGGATCACGATGAAACAACCGATAACCACAGTCTTCTTGATGCTGAGCCTGCTGTTGCCGAGCGCTTGTGCCACTCCGGCCGCCGAAGATCAACTCGCACAGATGTGCAAACATGTCATCGATCTCAAAGGCAAGGTGAATGACACGCCGGTCGAGGAGCGAATCGCCCAAGTCGAAGCGGAGTACAAAGCCAAGGCCGATTTGCTCAAGAGTCAGGAAGCGCGCGACATCAAGGGATGGGAGGACGCTCTGGCCGCTCAATTGGCCGAGGTCGACAAGGCCGAGGTGGACAAGGCCGAAGTGGATAAGACCGACCCCGACGTAGAGGAGCCGGTCACCGAGGAGCAAAAAGAGGCCAAACGGGAAGCGCTCCGGGCGCGATATGCGGCCAGGAAAGAGGAAACCACCAAACAGTACGCCGTGGACCTGGGCAAGCTCGAACCCCGCAAGGCGTCAGACATCCGCGCGGCCCAGGTGCGGGCCAAGGAGGATCTCGAAAAGGCCTCCAAGCTGTTTCACGGGTGCATCGCCAAGTACAAAAAGGCCAACCTGTCCGAAGAGATAGCCAAGTGCCGCACCGCCGCGACGACGATTCCCGAGTTGGAAGCTTGTAAGTAAGCACCTTCCTCAGATGCTTAGCGCGACAGCTCCTTGATCATTTTCTTTGCGTCTGCCCGATCCCGGTGGTGGGGATCGGTGTCGAGAAATTCGCGCAACAACCGAATCGCCTCTTTTTTGTTACCCATTCCCTTGTGGCACAGGGCGAGATTGTAGAGCAACTCCCCGGTCGGCAGCTGGCCGTAGGCCATCGTGAAGTGTCTCGAGGCCGCTTCGAATTGGCCCAGATTGTACAGCTCCATCCCGATGGCAAACAACTGTTTGGCCTGATCGACGCTCTCCGCCTGGGGCACGAACCGCTGGTACTCGCCGAAGAAATCGAGCGCCGCGCCGATGCGGCCGGCCCGGCAGTGGGTCAGGCCGATGTTGTAGATGATATCCGGGTGGGGACTGTAGGAGTAGGCCTGTTGAAAGGCATCGATTGCCCCGTCCCATTCCTGCTGAGTGAACAACCGCTGACCGATGAGGAAGAACCGCCGGGCTTCGACCGACATCTTGTGCTTTTGGGATTTCGAAAAGATTGTCTCGCCCTTTTCCAGTTTACCCACCAGCTTGTCGGCCTTTTCCCGCTCCTTGCCTTTGGCGATCTGGGCATAGCGCCGCATCAGGTTCAGCGCCTTGTCGAACTGTTCGTTGCGCGCCCGGGCCCGCGCCGCCTCGTAGAGCAGCTTGCCCTTCTTGGTTTGCTGGTAGGCCTTTTCGAACAGCTCCGATGCTCTGAGATGATTGCCGGCCAGCGTGGCCACCCAAGCCTGGTCGACGATCGACTCCTTGACCTGTCCGGGGGCCGTATCGATTGATTTGGCAGGGGGAACGGTGGGCCGCGTGCGTTTGACCTGGTGCGCGGTTTGGGGTTCGGCCAACAGCAGCACCACCGCCAGGGCGCCCGGTTCGTGGGCCTTGTGATTGCCTTGGGCCAACCCCAGCCCGGCGTAGGCCAGTGCCGGATCACTCACCCGCTCGGGGATGACGACGGAAGCCAGATCCGCCGCGACCTGAAAGGTCACCAGCACCCGACCGAGAACAAAGGTCGCCTGGTTGAGATCCCGTTGGGTTTCGGCGATCAGCACCTCACCGGACTTATTGGTGCTCATGTATTCGTCAGCCGCCTGTTGGGCCATCTCATCGAGCTTTTTATCTTGTGCCAAAACCTCGACACTGTTCCCCTGACGGCGCTCGCCGATCCTCTCGATCACCGTTTTTCGCGCGTTGGGGAATTCGATCGTATCGACCAGTTTGGCAAAATCCATCACCACGAACAGGGAAGCCAAACGCTCGGCAAACCCCACGCCCACGTGAGACAAGCTGGGATGGGTCAACTTTCCACGGCTGATCGGGTTGGTTCGTAGATCGCGGGTAATCGCTTCCAGATCTTCCCCCTTGACTTCGAGGGAGAGGGAGAACCGGGCGAAATTGCCCGCCTGCACCAAGCGTTTCAAACTGGCTTCGTCGGGAATTGTCGAATTGGCGCTCGCCGATTGAACCGCTCGTTTGCGGGCGCCTTGGGAGAGTTTGTCGTCGATTTCGAGGGGTTCGACCCCGGCTTTTTTTCGCTCCGCATTGATCGATTGCAGAATTTGCTGGGCGTAGACGACCCGGTTGGGTTCGGTCAGCTCGAATGCGGCCCCGCATCCGGATAGGCAAAGCGCTGCACCACAAGATATCGCAACAAATACGACCCAATTCGCTTTCCTATAGTATACTCGTAATATGGGTTTCAAATGAACGTCCTCCTCAAGAACCATTGGTGCAAATGAGATGCGAATATTCAAGCATGTTTTTAAGATTCTGCCAATTTTAATCGCTGTTTATAGTGCTACCGACAGCGCCCCTGCCCACGGGGAAGAAGGGGAGGGGCTCTCGATTGATATCTTTGCCCCCTCCACTAGCGTTGATTCGATTTTCAAACTCGCTCTGCCCCAGACCAAGGAGCATCTGAAATGGCACGTCTTCGCTCTGGCGTCCTACACTCATGCTCCGGTGATTCGCCGGTTCGAGGGGGGAGAAGCGCAGGCAGTGGCCTACCGATGGGGCGCCGATGTGGGCGGCTCGGTCGGGGTGATGGGATTCGGGGAGATTGGATTGGCCCTGCCCATCGTGATCAATCAAAATGGTGAAGGGGCGCAGGCCGGGGGACAGATCCAGCACTTCGCTGTGGGGGATCCCCGACTGGAGCTCAAAGCCAATCTGCTTCAGGGGGATTATTTTGCCCTCGGAGTCGGCGGAATTGCCACCTTGCCGGTGGGGCACTACTCTACTTCCGGAGGGGATTTCATGGGACCCGTGGGACCGACGTTCGAACCCCGCGCGTTGATGGCAATGGATGTGGGGTGGTTGCTGCTGGGCCTCAACGTGGGATTCTTGGCCCGACCCAAGGCCTCCCTGGGGCAGTACACCCAGGCCTCGTCGTTGACCGCCGGGGTCGCTGCGGCGATCGACATCGGGGATTTCGATGAGCCCAACAGTTGGCGCTTTGCCCTGGAGGTGGACACCATGGCCGGGGTGCCCTTTGACAGCACAGATGAGATACCGATTCAGGCGCTCGGGGGGGTGAAGTATCGCCTGCCCAACGACCTGATTGTGACCGTCGGTGGGGGGATCGGTCTGCCCAATGGGGTCGGCGCCGCTCCTCGAGTGTTTATCGGCGTGGCCTATGATGTGGTGCTGCGCAACTGTCCGGCCGGACCAGAGGATTTTGACGGATTTCAGGACGACGACAAGTGCATAGATCCCGACAACGACAACGATGGCATATTGGATATTAATGACAAATGCCCCAACGGCGCCGAGGATGTGGACGAGTACAAAGATGACGACGGTTGTCCGGATCGGGACAACGATGGGGACAAAATCTCCGATGTGCTCGATCTGTGCCCGATGATTCACGAGGATGTGGATCAGTACGAGGACGGGGACGGTTGTCCCGAAGAGGGCCCCCATAAGCCGACGGTGAGGATCACTGATAGCCAATTGCTCATCTCCAGTAAAATTTATTTCGACTTCAACAAAGCGACGATCAAAGAAATCAGTTATCCTATATTAGATGCAGTTGCAGAGGCGTTGGAAATTAACACGCAGATTAAACTGCTGAGAATTGAGGGACATACGGACAAAGAAGGGACCAAGGAATACAATTTGCAGTTGTCACGCGATCGAGCGAAAGCGGTTATGGAATATCTAATTCGTAAAAATATAGACGAAGAACGACTAACATATGAGGGATACGGTTTTACGAAGCCCAAGGCTTCGAATCGAACCGAAGAGGGAAGAGCCATTAACAGGCGCGTCGAATTTACTATTTTAAAGAAGGAATAGAGAGATGGAAAGGTACAAATTTATTTGTGTTTTGGGGATTCTGTGTTTATCGGCAGTCTCCTTTGCCGAGGACTGTCCCTATCCGCTGAACAGTGGGGGCGGAGATCAGGACGGTGACGGCATACCCAATCACCAGGATCCCTGCTGTTTCGTTACCTCGCTTTCCATAGATACCTCAGATGACATGTGTGCCAGTGATGACCCCTTGCTCGACCAGAACGGGAACGGGATCTCAGCCGAAGATGAGGGGGAGTGCTGCTTTTGGCCCGAAAACCAGTATTGCGCGCCACTCGAAGGGGAAGAGTGCCCAGAGGAAGGGGTGGTGGTCGAGTGCGACAAATTCCTGGCCTATAACGGGATGCATATCGATGGCTCGGCAGCCGAAGTCAAGTGCAATGAGGGCCAGTGTCTCTGCTTTACGATTGGCGACTACGATGAGGACGGCAACACAGTCGAGGATTTCGCGCCGTACGACAACTGCCCCCAGGAAGAGGATGACAGCCAGGAAAACGACGATGACGATTTGTGGGGCAACCCCTGCGACTGGTGCCCCGAGGACTTCGAGGAGGCCGATCGGTGCAGTTTTGGGGACGACAGCTGCTCAGGCTCAGGTGGAATGTGCGTACGCATGGCATTTATCGGCAGCGGCGACGAGCTGCCCCATGTGGACAACTACTGCTCTTACTCGCCGAACTACGATGGGGATGAGGCAGGAGATGTCTGCGACGAGTGTCCCGAGGATCCGGACAAGATCGAACCCGGGGAGTGCGGCTGTGG
>JANQET010000491.1 GCA_028278265.1 Myxococcota bacterium | reverse complement strand
ACCTGTTTGGCGTGGCACACGTGGGTCGTGGATCGCAGAAACACGGGCATCTGGTGTTTTTGCGAGAGCTCAGCCGCCTCGAGATACATCTCGTACGCTTCCTGGGGCGTGGCCGGCTCGAACATCGGAATGTACGACATGCGCGAAAAATGCCGGTTGTCTTGTTCGTTTTGCGAGGAGTTGGCCCCGGGGTCGTCGCCCAGGATGATCACCATCCCGCCGATCAACTCCAACAATCCGAGCTGAATCAACGAATCGGCAGCCACGTTGAGCCCCACCGATTTGTAAAAGGTACACGAGAGGTGACCGTTCATCGATGCGGCTGCGGCTACCTCGGTGGCGACCTTTTCATTGATCGAAAACTCAAAATAAAACGGGCGGTTATCTTCTGGTATGTTCCAAATTGCCGCAGCAATTTCCGGCGTCGGTGAACCGGGAAAGGTGGTGATTACCCGGGTGTTGGCCTCGAGCATCGCGCGCACCAGAGCGTGGTTGCCGATGAGCGGACCAGACCAGGGTTGGGGGTCGAGCAGGTTCGTGGTTAGCGTTGCCATGAATTCCTCCTGGCCTTCTTTTAAGACAAAGTGAAGATACGATCCAATATTGTCTTCCCGCAGGGGGGAAGAGTGGAGAGGATGGGGCGAAATCGCTGCGGGGCCGGATGGTTTGCCGGGTCGGGAACGGGCAGAGCGGTCCTGAAACATCCTCGGAGATGACAGTAGTCGGCGCGCGTTCCGCCATTTTTTAAGTAATTTAATTTTCCAATGTAGATCTGATACGTATAGACCTGATGCAAGAGACCCACAAAAGACTGACCCACCGAGCCGGTATCGTCGGGCTGGGAACCTTGAGCTCCCGCATCCTGGGCCTGGTCCGGGAATCGGTCATTGTGGCGTACTTTCCCAAGGAGGTGGTGGACGCGTACACGACGGCGTTCGTGTTGCCCAACTCGTTTCGGCGCTTGACCGCCGAAGGGGCGTTTTCCACGGCGGTGATTTCGGTCTTTTCCAAGATTTGGACCGTCGAAGGGCTCGAGGCCTCCCGCCGGTTCGTGCGAGCAACCGTCGGCTTTGCCTTGGTCTTCCTGCTTGCATTGACCCTATTGGGAACACTCGGCGCAGAGCAGCTGACCTGGTTGGCCAGCTGGGCGTCCGGCGGACATGCGGAGAAGTTCGCCCTGGCCACCCGGTTGACCCGAGTGATGTTTCCCTACGTGTTGCTGATCAGCCTCACCGCGCTGACCATGGGGGTGCTCAACTCGACGGGTCGATTTTTTGCGCCCGCCTTCACCCCAGTTTTTCTCAATCTGTCGATTATCGGCTGCGCCGTGGGGCTCAGCGGTACGATGCCCTCTTTTGGGATCGAACCCATCTTCGCCCTCGCCCTGGGGGTGCTGATTGGTGGGGTGGCCCAGGTGGTGTTTCAGTTGCCGTCGCTCCATCGGGCCGGGCTGTTTGTCAGACCGTCGTTCGATTTTAGGCATGCCGGACTGAAAAAAGTGCTGAAGCTCAGTGGGCCGATGATTTTCGGCGCAGCGGCCTACCAGGTGGGGATCATCTTTTCCAATTCGCTGGCCTGGACCTTACCCCACGGCTCGGTGATGTACATCTACGCGGCCAATCGGATGATGGAGTTGCCGTTGGCCGTGCTGGTGATGGCGATTTCCACCGCCGCGCTGCCCAGCCTGGCCGCCCTGCGCGGACAGGGCAAAACCGATGAGATGAAGCAGGCCTATGGCCACGCCCTGAGGCTCGCCCTGTTCGTGGCCACCCCGGCGATGGTCGCGCTGGCCGTCCTCGCCGAGCCGGTGATCGCTGTGATTTACCAGCGGGGGCATTTCACCCACGCCGAAACACTGCAGACCGCGGCCGGTTTGCGCTGGCTGGCCCTGGGGATCTGCTCCATCGCCCTGATACGTCAAACCGTGCCGGTGTTCTACGCCCTGGAAAAGGTCTGGCCACCGGTGATCATGAGCATGCTCTTCATCGGCGCGTACGTGGCCACCGCCGTCCCCCTCAAAGGGCCGTTGTTGCACCAGGGGCTATGCATCGGCATGAGCGCGGCGGCGTCGATTCAGGGATTGGGCTTGGTCGTCATCCTGCGGCGCCTGATCGGACCGCTCGGGTTCGGCGCGACGCTGCGTTCCTGGGCGCGGGTCGCCGGTGCCTGCGTGCCGATGGGCGTCGCCGCCTACGGTATTTCACTGCTCGGTCAGTGGGAGCGCGGGGGTAACTCGGTGCAGAATATCGCCGTGTTGATCCTGACGGTCATCGGCGGACTCGGTGTCTACTTGGGCTCTGCCTATCTGTTTCGGGTCGTGGAGTTGCGAGAGCTCGTCGAAGCGTTGAGAGCGAGGAGAAAGGGATCATGACGCGAATCGTCGAAACTCAATTGGTCAGCTCGGCGGGACGGCTGGATAAGTTACCCCCGGCAGCCCTGCCCGAGGTGGCCTTTGCCGGGCGATCCAATGTGGGCAAGTCCAGCCTGCTGAACGCGCTGGCCAACCGCAAGCAGCTGTTCAAAGTCAGCCAAACCCCCGGTCGTACGCGCACCATTGTCCACGTCAAAGCCAGGCTCGATACCGGCGCTGAGATCCACCTGGTCGATCTGCCGGGCTTCGGGTTCGCCAAGGTCTCCCGGGGCGCCAAGCAGGCCTGGGGCCGGCTGATCGAGAGCTACCTCACCGAGCGGGAAACCCTACACGGGGTGTTTCTGTTGGTCGATATCCGCCGCGGGTTGCAGGACGATGAGCTCGATTTGCTGCAGTTCCTCGAACAAGCCGGTACGCCGGCCTACGTGGTCGCGACCAAGGTCGATCGCATCGCCCGATCCAAACAGCACGCGGTGTTGACCAAGCTGAAGGCCGAGTTCGACTCCCAGATCATCCCCACCAGTGCCAAAACCCGCTACGGTTTGGACAACCTGCTGCTCGTCCTGCTCAAGGCCTGCGGTTACTGAGAAGAGTGTTAGAACAACAGTTGGGCTTGCAGAATCGCGGCCAGGGTCCAGTCGCCACCATTGACTTTGGCACTGCCGACCTGGAGCTTGAAGGTGGTCGAATGGGCGAACAGCCAGTAGTTGAACCCGCCGTAAATCCCCATGAAGTCACCCGGATCGTCGCCGAGTCCGAGGGCTGTGGCGACCGTGTCGCTGATCGATTCGGTGGTTCTGAACCAGTCGAACAGCACCACGGGCTGGAAGGCGTCGTAGCGGAACCCGATCTCCGATGAGATGCCGATACCGGTGAAGGAGCGGGCGTCGAGAATCGTGTTGTAGTAGGCAAAGACATCGTCCCGATCCCCGTGGTCGTAGTAGTAGAAATTGACCTGCCCGTTGAGGGACATCAATTTCTGCGCGCCGAGGGGAATGTCCCAGAACACATCGCCGGCCACGGCGAGGTAGTCCTTGCGGTCGTCGACGATGAAGGCCCCCTCTGCATCCACGCCGGAGTAGGTCACGTTCAGCTCCCGCTGCCAGTCCACCGAGGCGCCGAAGGAGAGGATCTTTTTCGCCGAGACGATCTCCTTGCCGGTGTCCTTGATGTAGATACCGTCGTAGTAAAATCCACCAGCGCCCGGGCCACCTTCGGCATCGAAGATGTTGAAGGTGAGCCGTCCGGTAAAGCGGGGCCAGTCCGAGGGATTGCGCGGATCGTCTCCGCCCCCGTGGGAGCCGTTGAAAATACCGACCCGGTAGTCGAGCAGGTCGTTGAGCACCAGACCGCGAATGATCACGCCGAAATCCCGCCAGACCTTGTGGCTGCCCAGGGGATAGCGCACCAGCGCCCCGTGGTAGTCGAGACCGAGCAAGGTGGTCGCCCCCTGCATGCCGTGATGGGAGAAGGGCACCAACAACATGCCGATGTCGATTTGAAATCCCCGGTGTAGATTGAGCTCCAGGTAGGCGTCCTGGATGAAGGTGTTCATCGACAGGTCCCCCCCCTTGCCGAAGTTGGGGTTGTCCGTCTCGACGAAGAAGTTCACTTTATCGTTGATCTGTCCGTAGACCATCAGCCGCATCCGGCGCAGGTAGAATTCGGTCTCCGGTCCGTCCCCGTCCGGCGCTTTGTCCTGGGTGATCGCGGTCCACGCCTGCAACAGTCCGCCGATTTTCAGGTACCGATCCCCATCGCCGATTTGATATGCGGCATGGCCCTCCTCGGCAAAGGCCAAACATCCCAGGAAGGCGAGTGTCGCTAGAACAGTCTTTGACATTCGATTGAATATGGTCATTTGATAACTTCCTCCTTAAAACAGCCCAGATGCCCCATTTGCCTCACCTGCGGTGATTGCAAACTGATTGCGGGCGGAACTTATGAAGTCGTTCCCAGCGAGTCAATGAGATTCGTCATTTGTTTCGAGCTCGGGAGGAGAGCAGCAGAAAGGTCCTCGCCCCTTCGAGCTGGATACCGGAATCTTCCGAGGCCATCGCCGCTGAAGCTGCCCCCAAATCCCCGGCCAACGGTGTCGTCGCGATCACGGCCAGGGCCCGCAGGGCGGTTCGTCGGAGCCCGGGTTCGCCGGTCAGCGCGGCAGCCCGCAACACCCTGGGGGGGTGTTGGATCAGTGGTGTTTCGAGCTGTTCCACGAGGCGGCTATGGGTCGACTCCTCGGGTGATTCGGACGTTTTTATCCGGTCAAAAGGTGTCGGGTCATCCCCCCAAACCACCCCGGCCAATTCGGCGCGCAGCCGCTCGGCGACCCAGGACGGTCGGTTCGAAGCGTTTTTTTCAGCCCACTCCTGCCGACGGGCCTGGACAAAGACGATGGCCAGGGCCAGCGCGCCGGTGTCAAACGGGGTGGTCAACGCAATGAGTCGCTCCACCCGGCGCTTTACCAGCGACCGATCTGCGGAGGGGACGCCCGTTGGTACGACGGGTTTGAGGCCCAGGGCGGTGGAGAGACGAGGGGGGAGGGATCCGCGGGCCGCAAAGGCCAGCGCCGCCATGGCGGCGACCACCGGATCTCGGACGTCACCGATAGCGCTGCGCAACGTCTTCAACGAGAGGTTGCGGGCAGCGATCCAACGCCAGCACAACGCCTGCAGCAGGGGATCGGCCGAGTGAACGCCCTGCCGGAGCGCCCGATTGACGGCCCCCTCCTCCTGTTTGATCCCCAGCCGACAGGCGTAGACCGCGGCCCACGAGGCCACATCTCGATTCTTATCGGACAGGGAAGCGGTGATGATCGCCACGGCGCGCTGCTCATCGCGCAAGATGAGATCCACCAAGGCGCCTGCCGGTTGGGGCTGGTGATCCCCAGTGCCCGCATCGGTGGCCATCAGCACTTGACCGGCCTGCACGTCGGTGCGCCGGCCGCTCGGACCGCAGCCCCACGCCAGGAGGTGGACCACACAGCAGAGCATGATGAGAGTGAATCTCATTTTTCCAGAATTTGGCTGTCGAATGCACCCGTTATACGCAATGCTTCGTATACCACGACCGAGACCGCGTTGGCCAGGTTGAGGGATCGCACGCTTTTGGAACAGGTGGGAATGGCGTAGGCGGTCTCTTGATATCGGTCGACGATCTCGCTGCTCAGTCCCTTTGTTTCGCTGCCGAAGACGAGGGCTTGGCCCGGCCGGTACGGGGCCTGGTGAAAGCTGTTGGTGGTATTCGAGGTGAAGATCAACGGGGCCTCGCAGCGGATGGCCTCGAGACAGGCGTCCAGATCCGGGTGATGGACCACGTCGACCAGGTGCCAATAGTCCAGACCGGCGCGCCGCACCGCCTTTTCGTCGATGGAGAAACCGAGCTTGCCCACCAGGTGCAGCGGCGAGCCGGTGGCGGCGCAGAGCCGCGCGATATTGCCGGTGTTGGGCGGGATCTCCGGTTCGACGAGCACCACGTGAAAGGGGGTACCGGGGTGACCAAATCGCAGTTTCAATGAATCCTCAACGACCGATGCTCAACGGCTCGGATTGGGCCAGGGGGACGAACTCCCCCGAATTGGAGAGGAACCCGACCGCGGCCACGTGGACCGCCGGGCGGGGAAGTCCGGTAAAATCGATACGGCCGGCCAAGTGGGACAGTTCCTTGTCCCGCGAGCCGACCCTCACCCCCCGTGGACCGGGGGCTGCGGTAAACAGACGAATCACCGTGTGCCCGGAATAGCGCGCCTTGCGCCGGGCAATGGCCAGTCCTGTTTCGCTGGTTTCGTAATTGGCCCGTAAGAGTTGGTCGATCCACTCGAGCGACACCTGATCGCGACCCGCGGGAGCGCCTGCGGATTGCTCCACCATTGGGGAGCTGCGCATTTCGACCAGCCTCGTTTCGAGGGAAGTCACACGGGGATCGTCCGGATGGGTTCGTTTCAATTCCTCGATCACTTGGGTTGCCGCTTCCAGTAGGTTTTGGCTGAGCAGAATCTCCGCCATCGACGGTGTGATGAACAACAGCTCCTTGTCTCGCGAGTTGCCCAAACCAGCTCCTCTCAAACGAGTTCCATTATCACGACAAATGTGTACGTCTATTTGGCGCTCAAAGGCAAGGTGCTTTGAACCGGGGACAAGAAAAGGGGGAGTAATTTCGAATTTCATAAATATTAAAATTGTGCAACAATACGATATTGCTAAAGATTTTGATGGGCAAAAAATGGCAGGTAAAATTTATTAACTAACTAGTTAGAAAGTAATTGCGCACATCCACAAACAAACGGTATAACTATTAAGATGTTTTGGCCCCGTGGGGGGTAGCCCGAGAGGGGTAGCCCGATAAAAGGAGAGGCGATGCGTTTCGAAAAAATGGTTTCCCGTGGAAGAGGCATATTGGCCCTGACGATGTTCATTGCACTGATGTCTGCTCCGGCGTTGGCCAGCGAACTCGACGGGGTTCGGTTCGATGATCAAAAGATGATTAAGGGGCGGACGGTTGTGCTCAATGGGCTGGGGTGCCGTGATGAGGTCCTGCACAATGTGAAGGTGTACGTCGCCGGGCTCTATCTGGAGTCCAAATCGGGTAATCCCCGGCGCATCTTGCGCAACAAGACATTTAAGCATCTCGAGTTGAAGTTCATCAGCAAGGTCCGCCAATACAGCATCAACAACGCTTGGCGCGATGGGTTCAAGCGACAGGCCGGCGAGGATCTGCCCAAATTCAGCAAGCAGATCGACCGACTGATGAACTGGACCACGAGTGTGGGGAGCGGCGACAGCTACAGTTTTACGTACATCCCCCAGAAGGGTCTGGAGGTTCGGGTCAAAGGGGAGCTCAAAGGGACGATCGAAGGGGATGAGTTTGCCCAGCTGTTCTTTTCGATTTGGCTCAGCGACGAGCCGGTCAACATGCGGATGAAAGCCGGGCTGTTGGGGCGCAACTCCTAGAGCGGATTACCCGGTTCAGCTGTTGTGACGGTGCCGGTCAGCAGCCGGCGAATCTTCTCCACATCTCTGGTCATCTGCGCCACGAGGCTCTCCTTGCTGTCAAATTTTTGATCCCCGCGGATCCGGTCGACAAAGCGCAACACCACGCGGCTATCGTACAAATCTCGGGCAAAATCGAGCAGATGGGCCTCGACGGCGAATCCGTGCCCCAGGGTGGGCCGGTCACCGATGTAGACCGCCGCAGGCCAATCCCCGTCCGCCAGCCGGCACCTGGCGGCATAAATCCCCGGCTTGGGAATGACCACGGGAATCTGGGTCAAATTGACGGTGGGGAAGCCGAGGGAGGTGCCCTTGCCCCGATCCGGCGCGACCAGTCCGGGCACCTCGTGGTAGCGGCCGAGCAAGTCCCGTGCGCTGTCCACCTTCCCGTCGGCGAGGAGACCCCGGATACGCGACGAGGAGATCTCCTGACCCGCTCCACGAACCAGGTGCTCGGCGCGAACCGTGAAGCCCAACCGCTGGCCCTCGCGACACAGGGTATCGATGTTTCCCGCACGCGCCTTACCGAAGCGAAAGTTTTGACCGACGATGACCAGTTTCGCGCCGAGGGACTCGCTGAGCACTTCCGTGGCAAACTGCTGGGGATCGATGTGGGCGAATTGCTCATCGAATCGCTGGGCCAGCACCTGATCCACACCGTTCTCCTCGAGCAGGGCCAGTTTCCTCCCCGGTTCGACCAAGCGCAGACGGGGGCCTGCGGGCTTGAGCAGCTCCGCCGGATGGGGTTCGAAGGTCAGCACTGCCAGGTCCAGCCCCAGGGCGTCCGCTTCTTTGCGAGCTCTTCGGAGCACTGCTCGATGGCCCAGATGCACCCCATCGAAGTTGCCGATGGTGACCACGCGCTGGGTCGGGCTGGTCTGTTGAATTTCTCGATAGTCGAAGTAGCGTTCCATCGCGCACAAGATAAGGGGGGGGCTCCGTTCGGTCAACAGAGCAAATTCAGCGAATCAATGGTGCTTGCGACAAGAGGGTGGCCTCGTGGGGTCAACAGCGCATTGCTGTCGATTTGACAGTGCTCATCAGAAGCGGCTTAATTTGACTATGACCTTTATCGCCGCTTTGGGATTGCGCACGCGGATCGCTCTGGCACTGCTCGTCGCCCTGGCGCTGTTCATCGTGCTGACCGAAGCGGCGGTGGCCCAGCTGGTTCAAGTGGCGATGACGCGGCAATCCGCGTTGCTTAAGGGTGGGGCGATTACCGACGAGATGAATGCATCACTCCAACAGGACATCGCCAGTGTTCGCCGTCTGATCCGGTTTTACCTGGTGATCGGCGCGGCGCTGGCCCTGGTGTTGGGCTCGTTGGCGGTGACCCGCCTGGTCGTACGTCCTCTGGCCCAAGTGGCCGGTGCGGTGGAGCGGGTTGCCGAAGGGAAGTTGAACACCCAGATGCCGATTGAAGGGGCCAAGGAACTGATCCGACTGGGGCTGGCCTTCAACAAGATGACCACCACCCTCCGGGATCAAAAGGAAGAGCTGACCCGGCGCTTGGCCCAGTTGGAGCGGTCGTCCGGTGAGCTCAAAGAGGTGCAGGATCGGTTGATTCGGGCGGCCAAATTGGCCTCTGTGGGCACCCTCGCCGCGGGTGTGGCCCATGAGATCGGCAATCCCCTCGCTGGTGTATTGGGACTGCTCGATGCATTGGACAACGAAGAGGATCGGCAACAGGCGACCGGGTACCGGGAGCTCATGCGCAAGGAGATTCGACGCATCGATCGCACCATTCAGGAGCTGCTGCTGTACGCCCGGCCCAACCCGTCGGCTGAGTCGGACCAGCGGGCGTCAATCGGCGAGGTGCTCGAACACGTCCGGGCGCTGCTGAGCGCTCAACAGCTGTTCGACCGGATTGAATTTGATGTTGACATGGAGGATCAACTCGATCAGGTCGCCATTGCCGGTGACGATTTGACGCAGGTGATGATCAACCTGTTCCTCAATTCGGCCCAGGCGATGGAGGGCAATGGTCGCATCAGTGTGCGCGCCAAAAAAATCAGCGGCTGGCGCCCCGCCTTTGGTGCGGTGTTGCGGGAGGCCGTTCGGCTGACCGTGCGCGACAACGGGCCGGGGATATCGGCGGAACAGGCCAAGACCATTTTTGATCCGTTCTTCACCACCAAGTCCCCCACCGGGGGCAGTGGACTGGGGCTGGCTATCTGCCACAGTATCTGTGACCGCAGCGGTGGGGAGATAGCATTGGATCCGGAATTCGCCGATGGCTCTAGCTTTGAAGTGACACTGCCGATCGCACCGGTTCAGTCGAAGGCTTGATTCGATTTTTAAGGGAAAGCTTGCCGGAGGGGGCTATTTCTTTTCGGTCTGCAGGATTTTCTGCATCCGTTCCATTTTTTCCAAGGCCAGGCGGCACTGTTCCTGTACGTCCCGCAGCTCCTGAGTGCGCACGTTGACCATCTCCTCGAGCTTTTTCTGCTTGGAGGTGGCCGCTTGTTGCTGGACCCGTTTCTTCAGCAGCGAGGTGACGATCTGCTGCACTTCGATCGGATCGAACGGCTTCTTCAGCACGAGCAGCTTGTCCGAGTTCACCCCGAGCCGTTCTGAAATCTCTTCCCATGAGTGATCCGCGTAGGCCGTGCAGATAACGATTTCCAGGGTCGGATCCACGCGCCAGATGTGCTCCACGGTTTTGATGCCGTCCCATCCCGGCGGCATGCGAACATCGACGAAGGCCACGGCGTAGGGCCTGCCGGACCACAGGGCTTTTCGCACCATTTCGTAGCCCTCTTCGCCCTGGAATGCCGAGTCGATTTCAAACTGGATCGATTGGGTGCGCGGTGAAATATCAAATAGGGAGCTCTCTAAAGATTCTATCTTGTCTGGTTTTTTTCGGATGTGTTCGAGGATCTCTTTGAAGTCCTGGTGGATGCTGCTGTTGTCGTCGATCACCAATATGCGACTTACATCTGCTTTATCGACCGTGTTCATTCTGTTCACTCCGAATGCGGGAAGCCGAGCACACGCGAATAGAGAGTTGTCATTCTCTCAAAAAGGCTGACGTGGTTCGGACGGGACATCATCGAGTATCCAGATGTCCCTGGAACGCCTCGTTCGTACCTCTAAAGATAATACTGAAAGCGGCGCGCTTCAAACGCCGCAGGGACATTATCTTCTCGAGCCTGCACTTTATAGTGATTATTACTAAGTAATTTTGGTGAATTATCAAAAAAAAAGCCCAACATTTTATTGATATTGGCGAGTTTTGACCGAAAGCTCAAAGAGCGGGATTTTGTCTGGCGGGCAAAACATCGGTATGATGGCGAATCGGGAGCGCCGAATGGCCGAACAAATGAGTTCGATCGTAGCGTCGTTTGATAATCCGCCTATACTTGACAGTAGACCGAATGAAAAAAGGATTATCTGACATACAGCTCTCATGGATATGACGTTGAAGACCCAGCAAGACAACGACCTTTCGCCGGGGCGCCAGCGCAACAGTTCGATTCGCGTTCGACTATTGAGGGCGACGATTTTTACCTATGGGGTGATCGGTGCGGCGATCGTCCTGGGCCTCCTCTTTCTGCCCGAGCAGTGGCCCAGCATCCGGCTGGCCATCGCCGGTGCGGCGGTGTTTCTCATCTCGGCCGGCGTCGGTGTGGTCTATGTATGGGGCCGGTTCACCCGTCTCTCCCGCGACCTGGAGCAGATCGCTCACACGGCCCAGTCGGTCGTCGACGGGGAGACTGTCGGCTCGTTGACGATCAAGGCCAACGATGAAGTAGGCCTGATCGCAGCCGCTTGCGACCAGTTCAAGACGGCAGTGATCGAGCAGCGGGCCGATCTCGAAAAGCAGCTCGAGGAGCAGGGCGAAGAGCTCGGACGACTACAGAAGGATTTGACCAAGGCCTCCAGCTTGGCGAACATCGCCGAGGCCACCTCAGATGTGCTGCACAATGTGAAAAATACCCTCAATAGTATCAATGTCTCATCCAAGTTAATCAAACAGATTACCGAGAACTCGATGTCCAAGGGGATCAGCAAGGCCGTGACGTTGATCGAGAAGAACTCCGACGACCTGGCCGATTTTTTCGCCTCGAATCCCAAGAGCCAGGAGCTGGCCGCCTACTTGAGCTTGGCCACGAGGAAGCTGCTCGAGGAACAGGCGAAGATCGTCGAGTTGAGCGACAAGCTGAACGAAAAAGTGGATCACGTGAAGATCATCGTCGAAAGTCAGCAGAACGCCGCCAAGATGAATAAGATCATCTCCATGTCCGAGCTGTGCGAGGCCGGTGAGCTGGTCGACAGCGCGGTGGTGATCAACCAGAAATGGATCGACAAGTATCAAATCGAGGTCTCAATCGATTATGACGGGAAGGTCGAGTTGACCACCGATAAACAGAAGATATTGGAGATCTTGATCAACGTGATATCCAACGCTGCCCACGCCCTGGCCGGCGTGGATCGGGATCAGCGCACGATCGGGATTGCCGTGAAAGTGGTGGACGGGCACCAGGTGCGCTTCGAGATCACCGACAACGGCGTTGGTATTCCCCAACAAAACCTCGAACGAATTTTCAACCACGGGTTCACCACACGTGCCGACGGCAACGGATTCGGGCTGCACAGTTGTTACAACGCAGCCCAGTTGCTCGGGGGGAACATCACGGCGCTCAGCGAAGGCGAGGGTGAAGGAGCAACGTTCGTGCTGGAGCTCCCGGTGACACCATCGGCCCAGATTCCCCTCGACCAAACCCGTCCCATGCAACGCACCAGCAACTTCAGCTAGCTGAACTCCTCGCGCCGGCCCCGTTGTTTCATCAAGGCATCGTACTCTTCGTACAATGTGCGCTCTGCCGCTGTCTTGGGCAGACGGATGCCCAGGACCTTGGCTGTGATCAACCCGGACAGGGCGATGATCCGATCCCGTTCGTTGTATCGGTGGGGCGACCGGAGGCTGTTCAGCGCGCCCTTGATCGTGCCGGTGAGCCTGGATTCGATGCGCGAGGGCACCTGGGGCACGTCGAAACAGGCGGTAACGTCGTCGATGTGATGGGACAGGGGGGGAACGAAGTTATCATCTTGTGTCGATTTTCGCTTTCGCTCCCGCTCGGCTGCTGCGGATTTGTAGTGCTCGATCACCCCCAGCACTTCGTCGACACTGAACGGCTTGGCGATGAACTCGATGCCCCGTTCGATGCTCTTCTGCTCCAGGGTGGGGGAGGGCTCTCCGGTAATCAGCGCCACCATGATGTTTTCATTGTTGCGCCGCAAGTACTCCCCGAGCACCAGCCCCTCCATGCCGGGCAGCCGTTGATCGACGAAGGCGACGTGAAAGGTCCAGTAGGGCAGCAGCTTGAGGATCTCCTCAGCGGATTCCGCCGGAACGGCGCAGTGGCCCTCCCGGGTGACGATATCTTCGAGCAAGTTGCGGAGGATGGGATCGTCGTCGACCATCAGCACATTGAGTTGATCGGCCTGTGGGTCTTCCATGACATCCTCTTTGATGATGAGTGCACCGGCCCACTCATCGGCTGAACAGTTCAAGGGTATTGTTTATTTAACATTATATGGTGAGTCCGGTCGGGGCGAGGGCAAAAAAAGGCGCTTTTTATTGTCGCTTCACGATGGGTGGCAAATTTCGGTGGATGGTTGACCCGTTTCGATGAGTTGTTAAAGATGATCGTACAATGCGCCTCGAGCTCAACCGACCGATCATTTTCTTTGATCTAGAGACCACCGGTACGAATGTGCAAACCGATCGCATCGTCGAGCTGGCAGCGATCAAGCTCTGGCCGGATGGGCGTCGCGAAGAAAAATCCCGGCGCTTCAATCCGCTGATGCCGATTCCCAAAGAAGCCTCGCAGATTCACGGGATCACCGATCAGGACGTAAAGAACGAACCCCCGTTTGGCAAGGTGGTCCGGGGAGAGCGGGGCATCCTGGCATTTTTTTCCGGGTGTGACCTGGCGGGGTTCAACATCATCGGATTCGACATACCGATGTTACAACAGGAGCTGCAGCGGGCCGGTGAGGTACTCGACCTGTCCGAGGTGGCGGTGGTGGATGCGTATCGAATTTTCGTTCAACAGGAACCGCGACATCTCAGCGCGGCACTCGCCTTCTACTGCGGCAAGTCCCATGAACAGGCCCACAGTGCGCTGGGGGATGTGCAGGCGACGTTGGAGGTGTTCGAGGCGCAACTCGAACGATACGACGACCTGCCGAATACCACCGATGAGATCGATCGGTTCGTGCGCCATCCTGATAATGTGGATCGGCGGGGCAAGTTGAAGTGGGTCGACGGGGAGGTGACCGTATCGTTTGGTCGGCACAAGGGAAAAACCCTGCGCTATCTCGCCAGCGAAGAACCGGACTACCTTCACTGGATGATTGAAAACGATATCGCGACCGACGGGGTGAAGTTTCTGCGGGACGCGCTGATCGGCCATTTCCCTCAACTCCCAAAGACCACAGGCGCAACTAAGGCCAAGGATGAGTCATCCGGAAGCTCGTGATTCGACATTTATTTACATCGTTTTGTAGCTTTTTTAGGGGGCTCGGATATAATTTGACTAATCCGAAAACCCGATGTGTGCTTGAGACAAAAAAGCACTGAAAAGGAGAGAGAAATGGTACTAACCAAACTGGGCTCTTGGCGACTACTTTGCTGTCTGATTTTAGTGTTTGCCCTGGCACCGATGGGCTGTGGTGACGATGATGATTCGGATCCGGATGGGGGTGGCGATACGGATACAGATACGGACACGGACACAGACACGGATACGGATACCGATGCGGACACTGATCAAAGCCATACGGTGACTGCTACCATCACCGTTCCGACTGATTTTGCAGCAACGCCCGCTGTGCTCACGGCGGTGTTCCTGACCGGTCTTCCCCCGACCCCACAAAATGTCGCGGGTCTCGGCTGGCCGATGCCGCAAGCGACCACCGGCATGGTGATCAACGCCACCACCCCCTACGACTATGAGTTCGAGGCGATGAAGTTCGCGTTGCCACCCACGGAAGAGTTGACGCCCGGGTCTTACTATATCGCCTTCACCCTCTTCGTGGAAGGCGGCGGATGGTCCCAGCAGACACCGATGCCCGGAGTGGACTACGCCGCGATGGTGCCGACCATGCAGAATGTCGGCTCGGGATTGCTGGAATTGGGCACAGTACCACTGGAGCTCTTCACCATACCTGACACGGACAGCGATACGGACTAATCCTCCCGAGCGCTGCTCGACCCTTTCCCTTTTTGGTTTCAACTCCATAAAATGCTAGACTTCCATCGACTATACTATTGAATGGAAGTGTGTCGAACGGAGGTGGATTCGATGAAACTGTGGTGGATGATGCTATTGGTTTTGTGGGGGATGGGCTGTGGGGACAAGATTGACACGGAGGATCCCCTGGTCGACTCGGGCGCGGACACCTCTGCGGGGGACACGGACACTGACACAGACACGGATACG
>JANQET010000470.1 GCA_028278265.1 Myxococcota bacterium | reverse complement strand
TTTAAAACCCGCAGAGACGCATGGCCAAGAAGCCGTGACTACAAGCCAACTCAGGAGCTGTTTCTTGAGCCGCTTGCCGAGCACCTTGAGCTTGGGCTTGACCACCAGCACGGTGGGCACTTGGGGCAGGGGGGCTTCCACGTCGAGGGTTTCCACGGTTTTGACGTTGAGGTCTTCTGCCAGCAGGTCGGCGAACCGCCGGGCCGCCCGCAGCTCCAGTGCGTCCCCCGGACCGATGGTCAGTTTGGCCAACGGCTGGCGCACCTTGAGCTTGGCTGACTCCCTCGCAGAGAGGGCCAGGGAGATCAGCCGTTCGGCCGCGCGCATGTCCTCGCTCAAGGTTTCGTCGACCAGCGCGTCGTTCACCTCGGGAAACTCGGTATGATGGACGCTCTCGGGCGCCTTATCGTCGTGACTGCGCACCAGGTTCTGATAGATATCTTCAGCGGTGAACGGCATGATCGGCGCCACCAATCGCACCAGCACATAGAGACATTCATAAAGTGTCTCGTAGGCCATGCGGGTGTCCGCATCGCTCTCCCCCTTCCAGAAACGGCGACGGCTGTGGCGCACGTACCAGTTGGACAGATCCTCGACAAACTGTTCGATGGCCCGCGTGCAAAGCCGGGTGTTGTACTCGACGAACCCATGCCGGACCTTCTTGATCGTCAGCTGCAGATTGCTCAGGATCCACCGATCGAAATCAGGCCGCTCGGCCACCGGGGTGGGGTTGTCCGAGGGGAGCCATTGATCCAAGCGGGCGTAGTTCACAAAGAACGAATAGGTGTTCCACAGGGTGTTGTAGAACTTTCCGCGGGTCTCCCGGGCGGTCCCGTAGCCGAAGTTCAGGTTGTTGGTATTCTCGTGGCCGCAGTAGATCCAGCGCATGATGTCGGCGCCGATCTTTTCCACCGCATCGTCGAACCAAATCGCATTGCCCGACGACTTGTGCATCTCGTTGCCGTTTTCATCGCGCACCAGCGCGTGGCCGACGAGGGTTTTGAACGGCGGAATGTTCTCCATCATCGTGCTCATCGCCAAAAGGGAGTAGAACCAATTGCGGAACTGGCCGGGAAAGCACTCCAGCACCAGGTCAGCGGGGATCCACTTCTTCCAGTACTCCGGGTCGGTGTTGTAGTGCACGGTGGAATAGGGCACGATACCCGCGTCGAGCCAGGGATTGCCCACGTCAGGGATGCGCTCGGCCAACTCGCCGCATTTTTCGCACTTGATCTTGATCCCGTCGACCCAGGGCCGGTGGGGACTGTGGCCCTCGAACGCTGCCCAGCCCTCGACTGCGCGCTCTTTCAGCTCGGCTTTGGAGCCAATCACATCGTAGTGTTCACACGACGGGCAGACCCAAATCGGCAGGGCCAGACCCCAGTAGCGCTTTTTGGAGATCATCCAATCGCGCATGTTGGTCAGCCACTCATTCTCCCGCTCCTCACCCCAGTCGGGAATCCAGCGGATCTGTTTGACGATCTCCTTGATTTCGTCGCGCCAATCCATGTTGATGTACCACTCGTCGACCAGACGGAACACCAGCGGATCGCCGCTGCGCCAACAGTGGGGATAGACGTGGGGATACATCTCCGTGTGGAACAGCAGGTCCTTCTCTTTTAAGCTATCGATGATCCAGTCGACCGTCTTCTCCTCGAGGGCGTGCCAACCGGTGAGCGGGCCGAACTTGTCGATGAACTTGGCGTTTTCATCGAGGGGCGCCAGGTGGGGCAGACCGAGCTTGATCCCCACCTCGTGGTCGATATCACCACAGCCCGGGGCAGTGTGGACAATGCCCGTACCTTCGCCGGCGACGACCACCTGGTTGCCGTGATTGTCCTGCCCCCCGTCGATCACCCGGTGGGCGGAGATGCCGCTCAGGGTGACATTTTCGTCGACGAAAGGATAGCCGCCGATGATGCCCTGGGCCTCGAACTCGTCGAACGGTCCGCTGTACTCCCAGCCGATCATCTCGGCGCCTTTGACGTACCCCTCAATGTCAAAGCCGCCCTGCTCCTCGAAGATCTGCTCGAGGGTCTTGAGCTTGGGCACCCCTTTGATCCACTCTTTTTTCTCTTCGTATTGGGTCTTGAGGCGTTGGTACTTGAGGTTCTCGGCGGCAAAATAGTAGAGTTCCCCGTCCTTTTTGGCCCGCACTTTGACGTACTCCAGGTTGGGGTTGACCATCGCGCCCACATTGCTGGTCAAGGTCCAGGGGGTGGTGGTCCAGACCAACAGATTTTCCTTGTCGCGGCCCTTGAGCGGGAACTTCAAGAAGAGCGCCTCATGGGCCACCAGTTTCCGCCCCTCGACCACCTCCATTTGGGAGTAGCCGGTGCCCGATCGACCGGACCAGGGCATCACGTCGGTACCGCGATAAATTTTACCCCGCTGGTGACAGCGCTTGAGGAACGACCAGATGGTGTAGTTGTTCTCATCGCTCATCGTGAAGTACGAGTCAGACCAATCCATCCAGTAGCCCAATCGAATTGATTGCTCGGTTTGGACCGCCGAAAACTTGCGCACCCGCTCTTTGCACTTCTCGACAAAGCGATCGATGCCGAACTCTTCGATGTCCCGCTTGGAAGTGAAGCCGTATTCCTTTTCGACCTCGTGCTCCACCCACAATCCCTGGCAATCAAATCCGTTTTGATACCGCAGGGAGCGGCCGTTCATGGCCCAGAACCGCTGAAACGCATCTTTGAGCGTTCGACCCCAAGCGTGGTGGACGCCCATCGGATTATTGGCGGTAATCGGGCCGTCCAAGAACGACCAGGGGGGCTTGCCCGCATTTTTTTCGCGCAACTTGTCAAAGGACCGGTGCTGATCCCAGTATTTTTGGATATGGTGCTCTAACTGAATAACATCAGACCACGATTCAACCTTTTTATACATAGTCCTACCTTCCTTGGGGCCAGGCATTATAGGGAGTTGATCGATGTAACACAATAATCCCGTTGACGATTTACCGGTTGGAGGATCAAAAAAAACCGACAAAACCGGAAGCTGAATTCCAGCCCCATTAATTCATTGAGTTATTCTTGAAAATAGGTAAAATAGTTTGTAGGTCGGTCAAATTGACTGTTTTCGGTTTGGAGTAGCATAATGGATCACCATATTTATCGAAACTTTCTTATTCTCGCCTTGGTTACTATCCCTCTTCTCAGGTGTGCCACGGTCACGGAATCCGATCCCATCAGGGACGGAGGGGCCGGCGACGCCGACTCGGATGCTGATTCTGATTCGGACGTAGGTGCAGATACGGATGCCGACTCGGACACGGACAGCGATACCGACTCAGACACCGATACCGATACGGACACGGACACAGACAGTGACACTGATACAGACAGTGATAGCGACACCGACGCCGATACGGACAGCGACACCGACTCGGATACCGATGCTGATACTGACTCGGATACCGATGCTGACACCGACTCGGATACCGATGCCGACACAGATGCAGATACCGATTCGGACACCGACGCAGATACGGACACCGATACAGATGCGGACACTGATGCCGATACGGACGCGGATACCGATACCGACACCGATGCGGATACCGATGCCGACACCGATTCAGACACTGACACCGATACTGATGCGGACACTGATGCCGATACAGATGCAGATACCGATTCGGATACCGATACCGACACCAATCCGGAATGTGAGGGCAAACTGGTCGGTGGATTCTGCTGGTACCTGGGTGCTGACTCCCAATCGTGCACCAGCGTCTGCAACACCCACGGCGGATATCACGATGCGACAAAGGACTATGCGGGCAGCGACGGAACCAACCAGAACTGCAAAAAGGTCCTCGAGGCACTGGGTTACACCGTGGACGAGGTAAAGGAACTGACCGATCGGGAAGGGCTCGGCTGCGCGGCGATGAACAACACCTATTTCTATCGCGACATCGAGCCCACCTGGGCCCACGTCTCGGGCGGTCTATTCAGGCGGGCGTGTGCCTGTAGAAAATAGCATTCGCATTGCCTCCGTTTGACGGGGAGTTCTACCGGCCCGCTGCTGTTCGGCGTCAAATCTTTTCAGCCGGCGTAAAAAAGTGCGTCGCACAGCTGACGTCGAGCGACAAAAAGTGTTAGTCTACGACATCAAAAATATACAACAGGGAGAATAGTGATGAGTTTCGAGACCGTTCGTTCCATTCCCATCCAATTGTACGTTGTCGCACTCACCGGCGCCCTGCTCGTTCTTTGTTTACGGGTCGTGGGGTGCAAAACCCAGGATGGCCTATCTGAACGGGAACCGACCGAAGTCAGTCAGGTCGTCCCGGCCGAGCCGGCGCCGCAACCGATTCCCACGCCGACGCCGGTGGCACAACCCCAGCCCACCGAGGCAGCGGCACAACCGGTCAAGCCCACAGAGCCGAAACCAGCAGTTGCCAAGCCCGAGCCGGCACCCCCTTGTAAAAAAATGACCACCAAAAAGGAGGTCAAAGAGGAAGGCCGCGGCAACAACGAATTTGTGGCCAAGATGTACGGCAAACTGCGCCGCACCAAGGGCAATCTGTTCATCTCTCCCTTGAGCATCCGCACGGCCTGTGCCATGGCCTACGGTGGGGCGAAAAACAAGACAGCGACGCAGATGGCCAAGGCCCTCTCCTACCGCTTTGCCGACGAACAGCTCCACGCGACGATGTGCACCGCCGCCCACGAGCTGACCCGCGAGCAAGAAGGGGTGTCCGTCTCCCTGGCCAACGCGTTGTGGCGACAAAAAGAGTTCGCCGTGCTCGACTCTTATGTGGAGCTCAATCGCTCATTCTACAACGCGCAACAATACGAAGTTGACTTCAAAACCGCAACCGAGGCAGCACGACAAACGATCAACCAGAAAATCGAAGAACAGACCAAGGGCAAGGTGGTCGAGTGCATCCCCAAGACCGGTGTGACCGCCGACACCAAACTCGTCCTGACCAACGCAATCCACTTCAAGGGGACCTGGCTGACCCAGTTCGACGCGACGCAGACCCAGACCCAGCCGTTCTTCATCACACCGAAAAAAAAGGTGGACGTCCCACTGATGGCAGTCAAATCCCGTTTCAGGTACCGGGAGGTCGATGACCTGCAACTCATCGAGTTGCCCTACGCCGGCAAGGCCTTCTCGATGGTGGTGATCCTACCGACCAAGCCCAACGGCCTAAAAAAGTTGGAGCGGTCCCTCTCCGCGGAGAAGCTCGCCGAGTGGCAAACCAGCATGTACAAAAGACCCCTTCAACTCTACCTGCCCAAATTCACGATCACCTGGGGAACAGAAGATCTGTCCAAACAACTCATCCAATTGGGCATGAAAGACGCTTTCAAGAGCCACAAGGCAGATTTCAGCGGAATTACCGGCCAAAAGGGACTGTTCATTGACGGGGTGTTTCACAAGACATTGATCGAGGTCACCGAACAGGGCACCGAAGCAGCGGGCGCCACCGCAGTCGCCATGCGCAAGGGCGGTCCCCCCGAGCCACCGCCGACCTTCCGCGCCGATCGGCCGTTCCTCTTCATAATCAAAGACACCATCACCGGCGCCATCCTCTTCATCGGCCGCCTGACCGACCCGACCGCTTAATCAAAAAAGTTCGAGTGAGAAACCCCCCGTAAGACTGAATCACCTCGGGATCCCCCATTTGGCGGGACTGAGAGAGACCGCTTAAGAGACTGTCCGATTGACCGTTCAACCTGGTGTAGGGAAATCGGACTGTCCAGCTGGGGGATCAGCGATGATGCGGAGGCAGAGGTGAGCGACCCGGGCGCAGTGGATCAACAGCTC
>JANQET010000419.1 GCA_028278265.1 Myxococcota bacterium | reverse complement strand
CCGCAGTGAGAGCGGTGATGGAGTCGATATCACGCAAATACGCATCGCCGGCCACCATTGCCGCCGATACGGGTATCTCCACCAGGCACGTGAGCTACCACCTCAACGCCGGCCAGATTTTGGGTTTTGTCACTGCCCAAAAGAACGGATTCGGCTTGACCGCTCAGGGGAGACGGCTACTGGACACCACAATCGGTTCCATCGAAGAAAAATCAACCTACAAAGCTGCCCTGTTCGAGGCAGAATTCGTCAAAGAACTGTTGGCAGACCTGATCGAAGACACCTCGGCAACCACCAATCAAATCGCCGAAATCTTGACCAACAACACACCCCTTTCGGCGTCAACAGCCAAGCGGCGCGCCTCTGCCATTGTCACCTGGATCAAGACCATCAACGAACCGCCGGTCACGCCCCAGCTGCCCGTTTGACTCCTCAGCCGTTTCCCGCGGTACAGGTGCTCAGACCTCGGTCGGGTCCTTTACGCAGTTTGCCGAGGAACCCGGATTCGCAGGCAGACGAAGAAGCCCGCTGTCGCGATGCCCGCGGCGATGAGAAAGACCCAGTGATATCCGAAGTGTTCCCAGACATATCCGGAGAGGATGGGCAGGGACATGGCCACGGCGTGGTCGATGGTGATGCCCATTGAAACCGTTGGAGTGATTTCGCTGGGATCATCGGCGATCTTCTTGAGATAGGTGGTCCGGGCAATGCGCAGGGCAAAGAGGATGCTGTCGAGCACATATGCGGCGTACAACGCGTACAGGTTAATTGGACGGGGCAACAGGTCACCGCCAAAGGCGTAGGTCAGGCAGATCAGGATCAGCAGCACCTCATCGGCGGCGAGCACCACCCGTTCCCCCAGCCAGTCGATCACATCCCCCAGCAGGGGCCGCATGAAGATGCCCAGCGTCTGGGCGATGAAGTACAGTAGGGCAATCGTCTCTACCGGCACCCCGTGAATCTCCACCAGCACCCAGCCCCCGAAGGCGAGAAAGATCTGCTTGCGCACCCCGAACAGGGCGCTGATCGCGTAGAAGATGGTGTATTTTTTCTTCAGCACGATTCGTCGCGAGGGGGGCGAATTTCGACCGGTTTGAATGCGAAAATAACAGACCGCCGCCAACAGGCAGGCAATCGCCGCGATGAGGTAGAACAACCAGTACTGTCCTCCGAGCCATTTGGCCAACAGGTAGACGCCCCCGGTGGCGACAATCCCCCCTAAGTTGCGCGCCCCGCCGAGCTGCCCCAGCCGTCGTCCTTCGGCGCCGCTGCGGGCCAGCTTCAACCCGATGGGCCCCTCCACGGCAAAGATAATGTGATCCCCCAACGACCAAACAATGACAAAGAGGACGAGCAGCACCTTGTCGTCGGCAACCACCCCCAAACACAACGCACCGACACCGGACAACACCATCGCCAGGGTTGCCATGCGGGTCTCCCGCATCAGGATCAGCAAGCCCGCGGAAATGGCCATGATCAAAAACCCGGGCAGCTCCCGGGGCAACTCGATCAGCCCCCGGCTCGAGGCGTCCAACGCGTGAACATCACTGAGATAATTGTTGAAAGTAGAGATGAAAATCCCGCTCGCCGCCCCGATGAACAGGGTCGCGGCCAACAGGTATCGCAAATCGGGGCTCAGTCGGTCGAGAAGTCGCATCGCGCCCCACCATAGCGCAACCCGGGCGCAAGGCAAGGTGCAACGGGATTACGATATCACCGAGCCGTCATCGGGTTTGACCTCGGGAGCCGAGGCGCGGCGCATCTTCATCAGCTCTTCAGCGCGCTGCTCGATCAGGTTCTCCAATTTTTCGGCATAGTCTTGAATGATCTCGTTCTTCATCTTGAGCAGCATCTCCAGCTTGACGATGCGCTCCCCGGCAGCGACCCGACTGCGCAGCACCCGCAGATCGAACGGCTTGGTGAGGTACTCGTGGGCCCCCGCCTCCAGGCCTTTGATCACGTCGTCATTCTGGGCCCGGGCCGTGAGGATGATGGTGTAGACAAAGGGTCCTTTGCGCTCGACGAGGCGGTTGCACAGCTCGATGCCGTCCAATCCGGGCATCATCCAGTCGAGCAGGGCCAGCCTCGGGGGATCCTCCTGGTCCTCGAGCACCTCCCAGGCCCGGGTGCCGTTCTCCACGACGGTGATCGTGTAAAAGGGCTCGGTGGAGAGGGTGCGTACCAGCAGATCCCGCGTGGCCCAGTCGTCCTCGGCCACCAGGATGTGCAGCGGCATGTTTCTGATGTCCGATTCCAATTCGTCGTTGGGAAAAAACGAGACCCGGGGCGACGGGTTTTGGCGTGGATTGTTCATGGCAGATCACCTCTGACGAACCTGTCGTCTACTGCTCATTATCGGCTGAACGGGCCAGTTCCTTAATCCCTGCCCTCCTCGGCTATTCGCTAGAGGATCGGAATCGATCAAATCAGTTCCTGCAACACCAGGGTCACCCGGTGGGTTTTGGCCGTGGATTTAACGCGTAGTTTGATTCGGGTGCCCACCTTTGAATTGCGCAGCCGCTCACGTGTCTCAGAGAGAGACAGCTTGCCGACCTTCTTGCCGTCAACAGCCAGGATGCGATCCCCGACGTTGAGCCCGGCTTGGTCCGCCGGAGAGCCCTCAACCACATCCTTGATGACGAACGCGTCCCCTTCGTGATTGATCCATATGCCCGACCGATCCCAGTTTCCGGTTTGGTCGAAATTGCGATTTTTCTCCAGATACATCAGCTGTCGTTTGTAATCAAAGGTGACGGTGAAGCGCTTGAGCACCCCACCACCCACGTTGCCGGCGACATAGCGGTCAGACCCCGCCCCCTTGGTGCCAGTGAACAAACCGGTCACCGGCCCGGGAATCTCCACTTCGCCCAACACGAGCCGCTCCGCCCGCAGCAGGTGTTCCGACACACCGCCCCCCACCCCCCAGCCGGCCAGCGCTTTGACCTTGGGCTGGTACTTTTCGACCAGCCGGTGTTTTTCGACAAAGGGCCCGTGGAGGGTCAGTGACCCGCGGCTCCCCGTATCGATGCTGAATTTTCCCTCTATTCCGTCGATCGAGTCCTCGACCTCCGGAATATGGTGTTCGAACACAAACGGAACCGCTGTACCCCCGCCTCGGTATTCAAAGGACTCGGGCCGTTGCAGGATCAACCGCCGGTCCACATAATCGATGGTGACGACAAATCGCTTGAACACCTCGTACCCCACCAGGCCGTCAAAGGAGACTCCTTCGACTCGACTCATTTCTTCCATCGGGACCACATAGAACTTCTGGTCTCTCATCTCCACGTCCCCCAGTCCCAGGGTGTCAACCCGGGTCAGCCCCACCTCGACGGTTTTCTCCCCAGTGCCCCGGCCGGGCA
Organism: Myxococcota bacterium; assembly: GCA_028278265.1. Lineage (GTDB taxonomy): Bacteria > Myxococcota_A > Polyangia > JAAYKL01 > JAAYKL01 > JANQET01. The sequence continues at coordinate 3,797 of JANQET010000419.1, read as the reverse complement.
GCTTGCCCTGGCTCTCCAAGCCCAGGGATTGGGCCACGGTGGGGGTGATGATGTTCGCACCGCCCGTATCCACCAGGAGGTTCAGCGGCTGTCCGTTCAACCGGGCTTTCACGTAGATGTGGTTGTTGAGCAGCTCAAAGGGCAACTCGGCCCGGTCCTTGTCGCCGGCAATGGCGAAATCGGTCATCTTTTCTGCGGGGACCTCAAATTTGGCCGCTGCGACCTCGGGATTGAGCTCAACCCGGTCGAGGTGAACCGTTTGGTCGTACTTCTGCTCCCCCCGGCTAACGCGAACCAGGTGGGGCAGAGCGATACCGCTGACATTGCGGTAGTCGGAAAAGAAAGTGGTTCTGGGTTCCATCGCCGTTTGCTCTACGGTGTGGTCGATGAGCCAGGTACCCGCATCAATCCACATCTGAAACGGCCGCCCCCCTTGCGGGTGTAGGTGCACCACGTGAAAGCGGCGCTCTCCTCGCTGTTGCTCACCGTCGTAGCGCACCTCTGCCGGCCACCGCTCCGGGTACCAATAGGCCCGGGCAATGCGGTACGCTTCGTTGGCTGACGATTCGAGCACGTCTCGAGAAGTGGAGACGTTCACGCTGCCGTCCTGATCCTGGTACCACCCCTGCTTGCCGTCAAATCCCTCTGCCCCACTGAGCGGACCGAGGGTGTAGGTGGTGTAGAATCGTCCGCTGGACAATTCTTCAATCGTCGCAAACGTTCCTTCCAGCTCGCCCTGGATCAGCTGCCCCTCCAGTCGCAGCCGCGCAATGTTGTCCCATTCGTTGGCCCCGGCGGCCCGTTTGGCCCGTTCGAGCACCACTTCCCCGGTGGTCGCCTCGGGCCCGGGCCCGGCAGGAGCGCTCGGCCCCGTTGCTGCGGCCCGTTGCTGTTGGGCCCCGCTGCTACATCCGGCGACGACCGCCCACACGACGAGAATACTGATGGTCCATGTACTCCTCATGACAAGCTCCTTTCCGTTAAAATCTGCTAATCGGACCGACGACGATCCGCAGTAATATCGGTGGATTGTTTCCGCCGGGGCTCGAATCGGTCGATCAGCCGCTGATATCCCAGCAACTGTTCTCCGGCCCACGGGGCATCCATCTCCTGATGTATCTCTTTCACGTCCGCGTCGGCTGACAAAAGTGCCTTTACCCGGTCGCAGGTGATTTCGGATTGAACACCGCTGTAGTATAGGTAGGACAAATAAGGACTGTTGCTCCACACCGCCTGGTGAACCTGTGTACCGTCTCGGGTCAGAAACGAGAGGAGGTGCTCGTTGGCATCGATCACCGCGTTCAACCACTGTCCCGGCCACTTCTCGAGCACGGCAGCCCCTCGGGCGGCGGCGACCACCCGGGCCCCGGTGATGGCAACCGGGCGGTAGGCCTTGATACGGATCTCCAACCGGGGGTTCAATTCAGCCGCTTTTTCGAGATCGGGCCGCAGCTCTTCCAAGGGCAGGGGGAAGGCATCCACGATGATCAACTGTTCGGCCCGCTCGATCATCGCCCGGCACCGCTCGAACACCTGCTCGCTGGAGCGAAGATTGTAAACTCGCTCATCATCATCGGCCGGTTGGATCGCGGCCAATGCCCGAGCGGCGCGCTGTTTACTGGTCATGAACCGGCGCTCGAGCAGGGCGAGCATCTCCTCGTAGGGCACGGTGCGACAGAGCCTCTTTTCCCCCTCCTCGACGATCAGCAGGCCGCGGAGCTCCAGCGCCTCGATCGCTTTGTACGTATTGGCCACTGGCTTGCCGATGGCCTGGGCAACCCGGTACCCGGTGGCCGGGCTCTTGGACAAAAGAAAGGTGTAAACCATTGATTCTATTTCGGTTAATCCCAAATCCCGCAGGGCTGAAATGCTGTTTTGATGATCCATGAAAACTCCTAGTAGTAGTTACTACTAACATTGTTGATATGGGGAGTCAAGCCGAATCGACACGGTCCCAAAGGCCGCTTTTTTGCGCCGTTCTCTGTTTCCTTTACACTTTATAGTAACGATCACGTTATACCGACGGCCGGCAGAAGGTGTGGCCGTGCCGGCGGTCAGGTGCTCAGTGGGGGATGAATGATACAAGCTGTCCGGGGAGCCGCTCTGGTGCTCATCATTTCATCGCTCCCGGTGCGTCTGGCTGCCAATCCGACCCAGAACACACCGGACACGTCCGAGACCCCGTCGAAACGCAATGAGGAGATCCACTCACTCAAAAGCGAGATCGACGAACTGAAAAAAGCGGTGGCCGAGCTCCAGGATCAGGCCGTCGAGGAGACAACCCAAGAGTTTGACGAATCGGTTGAGCTCGACGACATGAGCGCGATGCTCGAGTTTCAGGAGAGCGACGGGCAAGGGCCCAAGCCGGTAGAAATCCACGGGTTCTTCGATGTGACCTATTTCAAGAACTTCACCGAGGAGGGCAGCCCCTACCGGATCTACGCGCCGGACAACTGGTCGTTCATCATGAGCAACATCAACCTCTACTTCACCGGGCAGATGACCCCCACCCTGAGCTCGCTGATCGAGGTCAGGCTCTCGTTTCTGCCCCACGGAATGGAGGAGGAAACCGAGTCCATCGGCCTGATCGGCGATACGGAAGTAGACTCCGGGGTGCCCTACATCCGCTACAACACAGAGGTTCGCGACCCCCATCTGACTACCCACTTCAACTACGGCAGCGTCACCATCGAGCGGGCCCACCTGACCTACGCCCCGTTCGACTGGTTGAACATCATCGCCGGCCGCTTTCTCACCCCCTACGGCATCTGGAATGTGGACCACGGAACGCCGGTGATCATCCCCGCCCGGGTGCCCTACATGCAGTTGCAGCGTATGCTGCCCCTGGCCCAAACCGGTCTACAGATCTACGGCCGTTTTTTCCCGAGCTACAGTTTTTTCATCGAATACGCGCTGACCCTGTCCAACGGCCGAGGTCCGATCGAGGAGCTGATCGATCTGGACGAAAACAAAGGCCTCGGGTTGCGGCTGCGACTGATTTACGAGGGAGACGTGGTCGAGCTCTCCGCCGGGGGATACGCCTACTACGGCAAGTACACCGACCTCAAGAAGGCCTCCATCCTGGCGCTCAATCCGGATCTGACCATCAATACCGACGCCGACGTGCCCCTCCAATCGAGGATCACCGTCACCGAGGAATACGACGAGTACATCCTCACCGGCGACCTGCTCTTGTCGGCGTTCGGCGTCAGCATCCAGGCGGAGTACGTCTGGCGCTTGATGGACGTCAAGACCCATGGATTGAGGCCGATCAACCACATCGTGCTCTCCGGGGCCGCCGCCTCGGAACCGCTCTACCAGCCGAGCAACATCGGCTGGAGCGTCTACGGCATGATCTCCTGGGAGCTGCCCCTGGCCAAATGGATCGAGCCGGTGAGAATCCTGCCCTACTTCATGTGGGAACACAACGAGTTCCAGGACACCCTGCCGGCATTCAATTTCGAGGTCATCTTCACCGGCCTCAACATCAAGCCCTCGCCGTACGTCGTGATCAAACTGGAGTACGACCTGGGCCTCCCCCACAGCGAGGTGTTGTACGGGGGCGTGATACACATCTTGAACGCCCAAGTCGCTGTTTCGTTTTAAGATCTGACTCGAGTTCTTTTCCGTGAGGAACCCTTGATTCTCACCCCAAATCGGGGACCTCACCCCCTGGCCCCCTCTCCATCAGGGAGGGTGTTGTTTTAGTCTGTGCTTCGCCGCTTTCGATGTAGGGCTGGGGTTCACCCCCAGCCGCTTTCCCTCGTCACTGCTGAGCGAGCGGCCGGGCATAAAGC
>JANQET010000405.1 GCA_028278265.1 Myxococcota bacterium | reverse complement strand
TTTTTGGACTCCTTTTTGTAAACCTCTCTGCGGAGTACCGTACTCTCCTGAAGTGCCTCTTCTGTAGCCTCTTTGTCGATATCCGGCACCATGCAGCGCTCCAACACCTGGCCGATGCGGATATCGGTTTCGCTGACCCGTTTGTCCTCGCGGATACGGACGAAAACCGGAAACAGCAGACTGGCACAAGGAAGCTTGTGCATTGCGTGCCAACCTGCCTCGTCGCTGTAACTGAGAACCATCTGCCGCAACAATCGCCCGTTCGACTCTTCGGACTGTACATCAGTGGCTTTGACCTCCACCACCATCTCGGGTTTGACGAAGCGGAACAGGGCACCGTCCCCCCGGCTCAGTCGCCAATTGGACTGCACCACCTTTTTGCTGAGGATCTTCTTGAATTCTACACGCCGTTCCTCGTTCATGTTGCCGCAGGCGCTGACGTATTGAAACTGGCCACCGGGGCGCATCAAGGCCAGTGCGAGGGAGCGAACCTGATCCGGGTTCTCGGTTCGCTCGGTATAGCCGATTATCACGGCGTCGATCATGAAGCTCGGTTTGATTTTGCAGATCCGCGCCGGTGTGCGGGCGACCACCCCCTCGGCTTTGCCGCTCTCGACCCATTCGGCGTAGAGTTTGGCCACCCCGTCCGGCTTGACAACCACCTCGGTGCGCACGGCCTTGACCCGTTTGCCGCCGTCGAAAATCCGCTGGAGCAGCTCGAGCTTTTCGGCGTAGGTGCCGAGCGGCATCTCCGCCTCCGCATCCCCGCCCAGCAGAATATCAAACGGCGCGAAGCCCAGTCGCTCGACCGGGGCTTGCCCTTCACCCGCCAGGGTTGCCGAGACCTCGCCGACCCGCGGTCGCCCCTCCTTTTTGGCGGCAAACAGCTCCCCGGCCACTACTGTCCGTCCCTTGCAGCGTTGGCCCAAGGAGCGCGCTTCCTCGAGCAGGGGTACATTTCCGGCAATCACCACCCCCCGGGGGTTGGTGAGCAGCGCGTCCCCCTTGTCCAAGATGAGAAACCACAGCTCCCCGTCGATCTTCGGCGAGACGTGCATCTTCTCATTGGGCAATCGGGAGGCCATTTCGTCGGGCAGCAGCGACTTGTAGGTGCCGGCCACGGTCCGGCGATATCCCTGCAACCGGCTGAGCAACTCTTTATCGGTGAGACTCCCGGCCGGTGATTTGTGTCCCTCGCCGAGGGGACGTGCGTTTTCGAGTGTGTACAAGGTCATCTTACTTCTCTTTCGGTGCGGGGCGTTTGAGCTCCATATTGCTCAGGTGCAGGAGCAATTGATATTTCTCACCTTGCACCCGGCCTTCGAGGAAACCGCGGTAGGGGTTGCCGTTGACTTGAAAAATCAGCGGGTCCCGGCCCTTACTACCCGCACCCACCAGGACCAACACTTTTTCATCGTGCAGCTCCCGGGCCATTTTGAACAGGTAGTCGAAGGTCAGCCCATCCACATGACTGAGCTGGACCGTTCTGGAGAACAGATACTTGCGCACTGCCTGGGCTTTGGGTATTTTCTTGCCGGTCCACCGCACCGGCAGCTCGTCGTCCACATTGGTCGGCACGTCGGTCGGTTCGCGGCGCTCCGCCTCTTTGCCATCCGGACCCAGGATGACCTCGACTATTTTCGGCGGGGCAAAGCGCACCTCTCCCGATGCGCTCAAATAGACCGAATCGGTTTGCTGTATTTCTATCCCCACCCGTTCGAAATCGATCTCCGGATCCCCCCCGATGATCGCTTCGCCATAATCCTCACCGAGCTCGGCGGCCAGATCCCCATGGGCCCGGCCCTCGCCGGCGGCCAGGTAGCGCATGAATCGTACCTGTTTGTCTTTTAAGCCCAAGCGGTACTTGGGCCGATCCATCAGACCCGAGCGGTTGACCGTGGCGTCCCGATTGTCCGCGTTCATCAAGTGTAGCTTTTGCATCGCCGTTCCTCTCTAGAACATCTCGAAATCCAAGTCGTCGTCGGATTCTTCTTCTTCAAATGTGTCGTCCACCACCTCGGCCAGCTCGTGCCAGACAGGCTCGACCGGATTGCCGATAATGGCGAAGACCCCTTCGTCGTTGCGGACCAAAAATCCGGTCTCCGCGTGAAAGTCGTCTCTGTAGTTAAACGGGAAGCTGAGGATCTGTCCGCCTGCAAGCAGCTCATCGATCGGGTTCGCCACCTCGAGCGGGTCGAGCATGTAGACTGAAATAACCCGCAGGTCGAGCAGCTGCTCCGGTGTGGCCAGCGCTGCCTTGGCTTCCACTCCCAACGTAGAAGGTACCTTTTCAATCAGCTCCCCCGCCTCGTCGATCGCCACCAGCACATTGTTGGGCACCCATGTGCCGTCTTCGTCGAAATACCCCTGGGCCGTCATCCCCGCGCGGATCAGCAATCTCCCATCCTCTGAAATCTCGGCCCGTTGGCAGGTGTTGCCTTCCGAATCCAGGGCCACCCGTTTGCGCTTGCCGTAGAGCTTGGCCCGGTCCACCTTTTTGAAACTGAAGCTCGCCGTCTCTCCTTCGTAAGAGACAATAATCGGTTTGGCCATCCCGTCTCCTTTAACGTTCTGCAATAAAGTTGGCGGTGAGGATAGCAGAATATGCGCTACTTTTTAATCCGGAAGTACAAATGGTTCCAGAAATCAGTTGTCAGATTGTGATGCCCACGGCCGCTGAGCCAACACCGCCTAGTTGGTCAACCCCGGTTTCAGGGTCGTCGCTCGACGAGGGAAATGTTGCCTTCGCTGATGAGCCAGATACCGATTTCGGTTCCCACATATAGGGGCTGCTCGTGCAGCATGCTCAGAAAGACGTGGGTCGGTGCGGGATACGGACTGATGATGTGGGTGACGAACAGCCCTTCAATGTCGGCTTTGAGGGGCAACTTCTGGGGCGTCGTATCGAGCACCAGGCAGGATTTGGCGTAAGGCTCGTGCGACAACACGGTCTGTCCGTCAGCAGAGACGGTGACTTTGGAGTGTCCGCCGATTGGAATCTTCTCCTCGTCCTCGGCCGTCGCCAGGATGTACACCTGATAGTCGGTCTGCGGATCTCCCAGGACCACAGCGTTGAACTGCTCGGCGCATTTGTTCACGCCGGCGTTGAGACCGGTCTGGTGCGCCTTGACCATGGCCAGCTCGTCGCTTTCAACCGGGCGATCCGGGGTCAGGGATACTTGGGGCTTGTGTTCCGGGGAAAAGGTGACATCGGCCAACACCGTGACCTGGGACTCGGAGTCCGTGTAAAAATGGACGATCGTATTGTCCCCCCTGTCTACTGCCAGCCAGTCGTCCAGTGCGGTTTGCTCCGCTGAATCGATTTCACGTTGGAGAAGATCCTGTGCCGTCGTGCCGAGGTGGATCATCCTGAACAGGGTTGAGCCGATGGTTTCGATTCTGGTGATGTCCGCTTGCTCGGCCGGGTCGAGGGGCAGACCTTTCAGCGTTGGCTGGGCAGCGCCGCACCCCAACAGGAGGCACACGGACATGCACATACGGGCAGCTCTCATGGTCGTGCTCCTTAGTAGCTCAGCAGTTGGTCCGCCAGACCGTTGATGTAGACCTCGATCGCGGTATAGCCGGAGGCCATCTCTGTATTGTGGTCCGTACCGTCGTTTGGATTCAGTCCGTTGTCCAGCTCCCATTGATCGGCCATTCCATCGTTGTCTTCATCGGTCGGCGGTGTGGTTGGCGTCAACCCCTCGAGGTAGTCAGCGGGAAAGTAGGTGCCCCAGGAGCCGGTGCGATCCCGGGTCTGTTGAACCGCCCGCAGCGTGACCACATCCCGCGGAAAGGCACCCGCTTTGTCGAGCACCTCGTCCCACGCCACCCCGGGGGAGGTGGTGATGACGGGCCGATAGTACTCGGTCGTTCCATTGAAATCGAACGGGGTGTCGACGCGATACTCTTCGCCCAAGAACAGATCCTGAGTGCACTCGGTCCACGGATTTTGCACCAGACCGTCACAGTCGCTGGACGGGTCATCGACCTGATTGTCCGCCAGGTAGTAGGCCAAGGTGGAGGAGGTGCCGCCGGCCTCATCGTCGAAGTACCACGGAATCAGGGTGTCATCGCCCCCGTCCCGGTAGTAGTTGCCGATGATGTTGAACGGGCCGGAGGCCGGGTTGTGGTGCACGAATCCGTGGCGCACGTTGTAATCTATGTTGTTGATCACCTCGGCCGGACCGTTGGCGATTGCCGGGCAGCGGTTCTTGTGGTGAGCGAACAGATTGTGATGAACCGAGATGTGCAGCCCCTCCGGTCCGTTGAGCAATCCGTAGTTGTGGGACACCTCGGGATCAGACATCTCGATGGTGGACCATTGTACGGTGATGTCCTGGGCCGAGTAGAGATCCACGGTTTCGTCCACCCCTGCGGAGACCGAGATGTGATCGAACATCAACAGTCGGTTGCGCGAGAATTGGATGCCGTCGAACTGGTCGGTGTCCGAGCCGTCGTATTCCGGTCGAATACGGAGGTGACGGATGATCATGTTGTCCACACCGAACTGATAGGCACCGTATAGCCGGCCTTGAATGGT
>JANQET010000398.1 GCA_028278265.1 Myxococcota bacterium | reverse complement strand
AAAGCCCGGCCCTACGTTTTGGAAATCCATTTTTTCCTTTTACAACACCCTCCCTGATGGAGAGGGGCTAGGGGTGAGGTCTCACAAGCGATGAGGTCCCCGGCGGAGGTGAATCGCGAAACTAAGCCACCGCGCCGGTGCCCAGTCGCGCCGCACTGAGAATCTGCGACAGATCGAAGGTCACGTCCCCTTTGAAGGGTCGCTTGTTCGGGATGTACATCGATTGCCGTTGGGGCCACATCGACATCTCGACGACACAGGTGACCACCCACTCGAAGAGCAGGGTCTGCAGCAGGTCTTTGTCGGTTCCCCGGTCGACCAGGCGGTTGATGAAGTTGTGCCCGGTTTGGCGACACTCCCTGAAAATCTCAGTGATCGAATCCACTTCCTGGCCGGTCCGCGAGGCGAGATGCTCGACGAACGACTGGGAGCTCGAAGCAAGCGTGGTCCAAACCACCTGCCCTCCGTTGAACAGAATACGCCCCACCTGCTCTCCGGATCGGACAACCACTTCTCCCCCCTTGTTGTCATTTACCGCCTCGAGACACGAGGCGAGCAAGTCGTCCTTGGGCTGTCGGTCCATCGGCTCGGTGTTGAGGACTTCAATCAGCAGCTTGGGATCTACGGGTTTTTCCAGATACACGATTGCTCCTTTGTTTATCGCGGCGGCGTACATTACCGGCGAATCGTAAGCAGTCATCGCGATGATTCGCGTTTGCGGGCGATTTTCACTGGTCCATTCGAACACGGCCAAACCGTTGACATTGGGCATTTGAATATCGGAGACGACGGCGTCGAACGGCATCCCTTCCATGGCGGCAATCGCCTCTTCGCCATCGGTGCAGGTCAATACCGTGAAGCCGGCTTGGGACAGGCAATGGGCCAAGTCGCGAATTTGCTCGACCGCATCGTCGACGAGCAGTACGCGCCTTTTCTGTTCCACCGAGTCCATTGCCTCGTGCTTCAACCCCGTGCTTTTATCGGAGGGAACTGTTCGGGCAGGTTCAGACGCCGAAAATGCGACAACAGACGCAATGATCTGCGTTGTCTACATCTCGTCTATAAACCAACTATCCCCCCGGTTTTCATGATATTAAAGCGTCCTTTGAAGCTCGCGCAAGTTCTTTTTTACCGCGTGGCGAATTCCGCCCAGATTGGCGCTGCTGTCCGCGACAACCCCCAACACCGCGTCTTCACCCACCGGTGCGGCGATGATCACTCCCTCGTTGTACTCGGCCATCACCTCGAACAACCCCCCTTGGGAACAATCCCGCCCCATCGCCTCGACCGCACCTATAGCCGTGGAGATCACCGCGCCGACCGATTCCGCATCCATGTCGCCGACGTTTTCGATGACGAATCCGTCCCGGCCGACAACCAAGGTCTGGTGAATCCCCTGCGCCGAATTGAGATCTTTCAAAATGCCTTTGGTCCTATCCATCATTCATTCCTTTCCTTTCTCCCTCAACCGAAAGAGCGCTTCTCCCTGCGCCAATCGTTGTTCAAAACAATATCTTCGCCCGTTCACAGGACGCTGTTCTTCATCGCCTCCTCGATGCGCCCGTCGCGAATCAATTCCAGCGCGCTTTCCAGTTTCTCGATGACCTCTGCATCGGCCCGTTTCTCTTTCATCTCCCGCAGCCGCTCGCCGAGGGCGATTTGCAAGGCCAGCGCCTGTTCCTCCTCGTTTTCGGCAGAGTCCAACATCTCCTTGAACCGAAACGCCCGATTGGGAGCGACCCGCGATTCCTTGAGCAGGTCAACCTCTGTTATTGCCCGTTTGCGCGACGCCTCCGACCGGGGCATTTCATCCACCCCGGACGGGCCGGCGGCTGGTATTGCCGACGTGGGGAACCGCCCGGTCCCGTGAATTTCCGCTGCGTCAGATCCCCCCCCGAAGCCCCCACCTCCCAAGGCGATCATCTGCTGAGCTTCGCCCTTGAGCAGGCGAATGTCACCGGTCGAGCGGCTGACCAGATTGTCAATCATCTCACTGGACAGGGCATCCGTGCCGTTGAGATGGTGCACGATGATCTGTTTCTCCCCCTGCTGGGCCGTCGGCAGCGGGATCACCAGGCCACTTGAAATTCTCGAGGCCAGACGATCATCCAACGGCAGCTCGGCAGGAGGCAGCGGACCACTAAACACGAGATGACACTGCCGGCTGATCAGAAAGTCCACCAACCCAAGCAGTTCTATCTGCAGCTGTCGCTCCTCTGCGCACGCCTGAATATCGTCGATCAACAGTGTCTTCAGCCCCCCGAGGGAGCGCCACAATTCGGCCCGCATCTGCAGCCGCTTGGCCCGCTCGACCTCGGCACCCAAATCGAGCGCATTGACCACGGTCACCCGGTCTGCGGGCAGGGCGTTGGCGATGGCATGGAGGAAGTGGGTCTTGCCCCCGCCGACCCCTCCGTAGACATAGAGGGGAAAACAATCCGCGACCCGGTGATTTTCAATCAGATTGCGGATCAGACTGGCCGGATTGGATCGAATGTTGTTGTAAACAAATGACTCGAAGGTCAATGTCGAGTCGATCGGCCGATTCAGCACCAGGTTTTGATAGCGATCATCTGCGGCGACCATCGAGGAGACGCACTCCAGCGCGGCGGCATCGTCGATCATCCCCAAATCGATCATCGCCTGGCGCACGCCGACATCGTGCTCCAAACAGAACTGGGTCACGATCTGCGCTTTGTCGCCGGGCAGAATCTCGTGATCGACACAGGCCCGCAAAAAAGCGGAGATATCCAACTGACCGGAATCCGGCTCTCGTTCCCGGTGCAGCACTATCGTCCCTCGAGTACCGCGGCAAGGCGGTTGGCGCTCATCGACGCTGCCCCCAGCGAGGTGTCCTTACCCGTGTGGAGGATCGAGATTTCACCGTTCTTAAGGTGAACCGCAACTATCGTGCCCAATTCATCCTCGACCAACACCCGCTTGAAATTCGGCCGATCCACCGACTCGATCAGTTGACTGAGCGCTTGAGGCAGCGACTTGATCTTGGCCGATGGTCGTTTGGAACTGCTCACTTCTGCCAACAGTTCACCGGCTTGGGACAAAACGTACACCGCCTGTACGTAGGCCGTGGCATCGACGAAGGCCTTCAACTTGCCCTGCAGACGTCCGTTGTTCTGAGCGGGCTGTTTCCCGGCAGCGCGTTGTCGGTTGGCTTCGGCCCGTTCGTCCCTCGTCTTGAGCGCCTGCATCAACGCCCGGTGCAGATCGGTTTTCAACGAACGCTCGTCGCTGTGTACCCCGAGGCGAAATTCGAATTCGCCCTCTTCCCAGGAGACAATTTCGACCAGGGCGTCCATCCCCTTGTGGCTCCCCAGGACCAGGTGTACCAGGTTTCCCTTGCTGTAATAGAGACGCGCCTCGTCATCCGGTCCGGTGATGATCAGCTCGCCGGTCTTGCGCCCGGCACTGGGAAACTGAATCAGGTCGACAACCCCCAAATCGGATAAGGTCCCATTAAGTGCCATCTGTGTCCTCCCTTACCGCTTACAGTTCAAATTGCTCGATGACCATTTTGCTCATCATGCGAATCGTTTCCATCACGCCCTCGCCCTGTGTCGCCACGGCGCCGAGCGTCGAATCGGTGCCAATGCCCAATTCACTTTCCAGGCTCCCCAGCTCGATGGCTTCGCTCAAATCCCGTTTATTGTATTGCAGCACGCTGGGGAACTCTCGAGGATTGAGGTCGTAGGACCGCAGGTTGTCCTCCATCATCTGATAGCTCATGATATTGTAATCAAATCGAATCGGACTGGAGTCGGCGACAAAGACCACCCCATCGGCCCCTTCGAGCATCAACCGCCGACTCGCCTCATAGTAAATCTGCCCGGGAATCGTATACATGTTGAACCGCACGCGATACCCGGCGATGTTACCCAGGTCTAGCGGAAAGAAGTCGAAGAACAATGTGCGCTCCTCTTCGGTATCCAAGGTGATCAAATCGCCCTTGATCTCGTCAGACAACATCTTGTGGATGTACACCAGATTGGTCGTTTTGCCGCTCATCCCCGGACCGTAGTACACGATTTTGAAGGATATCTCTTTGTTCTCGTAATTGATATACGGCATTGGCTTAGTTCATTTCTCGTTGGCCGTGAAAATCTGGTCAATGAGGTTCAAGGCGTACTCCTTGAATTGGGATACCGGAACCTCATCTTTTTCCGACCGGTTCCGCTGCTGCCTGCTCAGCCCGGCGATGAGATGCTCGCCGTATTGACGAGCCTTGAGCCGCACCCGGCCGATAATCTTATAGTCCTCGAATACAATGACCATCATCGTCGAATCGGTGACCAGGGAGATGTGGATATGCCGTTGCTCCCCTTGTTGGAGTAGGATCGAAAACTGTTTCTCGCCGACCATCCGCGCCACTTCACGGGTGGCCGAGAACATGCCGGCGATGAGGGCAGCCATCGCCGTCGTGTTCAACATCGACGTATCTCCTGCCTCCTCGATCACCGTGCCTTCCTTGGTGATCAACAGGGCCATCATCGCCCGCGAGTCCTCGACCAAATTGGCCAGCACCTGGTGCATCGTCATATCCTCAAGCGCGGTGGGTTCCATCTAGATCCACTCCTTTCCGTCCTTGTTGGGTATGGTCGACTCTGGAATGATATCCCATTCCAGTTTAATTCCCGTTTCATCGCCGAGTTCTCGGTCGTCGTCTCGCGGGTGCTCGTCCTTGATTCTGGCCGCTTCCATCAGCAGGAACTCCCCTTTCTGATCGATCGTCTCCTGCTCGGGGGCGCACCAGGGCATGGTCGAAAAGACCCCCCCTTGAAAGGAGAGACAGCGGTAGAACGCCTCCTCGCCGACCAGGTCACCGCAGACCGCGTGACAAGCCGTGCCGTCATTGATGAAGATCAATCCGTCCTCATCGTTGCAGGAGCTGATGCGAAGCACCAGCTTGCGGTTGGTGACAAAGACCAGCTGCACGTAGTCGAACAGATCGATGTGATTGACGCTGCCGTAAAAACTGTTGCGCCACTGATCCGGACGAAACAGATCGATCAGCACTTGGGGATCGAACGGCTTTTCCAGATACATGATCGCGCCCCGCTTGAGCACCAGTTGCTGAATCGAGGGGCAGCCGAAGGCGGTCATCGCCATGATGCGCACGTCCGGTCGATACTTGGCCACCCATTCGATCAACTCCAGACCGTTGAGACGGGGCATCTGTATGTCGGAAATGAGCACATCGAACTGCCGGGACTTGAGCAACTCAATCGCCTCGGCACCATCACCACAGGTCATCACCGAACACCCCGCGCGGGTCAGGCACCGTCCGACGCCCCAAGCGATCTCCGGATCATCGTCAACAAGAATAATTCTGAGCTTCTCAGTCATTATCAGTCCTTCGCCTGGGGAAAGGATTTGACCACCGCCGTCATGTCGCGCACCAGGTTGATCAATCGGGGGATGTATTGCTCCACGGTCTGCCGCACCCGTCTGGGGTGCTGCACCTCGGCTTCGAGATCCGATTCGAACGCCCGCAGTACGGCCATGAAACCCGAGAGTAGATTGAGCGCCTTGTGTCGATCGGCCGCGGCCGGTACCGGTGGATCGACCACCGGTTCAGAGGAGGGCCGGTTCCCCGGTTTGTACACGTACCCCTTGGACCGGAGTGCTCGGCTCACACTGCCCACGAGCTGATCCGTCTCGTAGGGTTTGGCGATCACTTCGAAGATGATCGCCTCGTATTCCCGGCGCTTCAAACTGGCCGGGGGATCGGCGCTGGTAATGATCACCGAGACATTCGGCGAGGCGGTAATGAGCTCGCCGAGGAGCGCCTGATATTGGCAGTCCGGCAGGTGGCAGTCCATCACCACGACATCCGGTGGGCTCTCATCGACCAATTGGCGTGCCTGCTGCCCATTTTGCGCGCTTCTGACGGCAATCTCGGGAAAAGCCGCACACAGGTGCCTCGTCTCCACGAGATTGAGCACCTTATTGTCCTCGATCAGCAGCAGCTCGGTCGCCATCGACTCACCTCTGACAAAAAGACCCTAAAAGAGTGAAGTAATTCCCCCCAAGTTGTCCCCAGCAACGACCGCGCCAACCTGTTTCAGACCGTCCAGTTATCGAAATTAATCCAATAAAATAAACATGTTACAAACAGAACCGGAAACAGAAGGAACCCCCGCAAATGCCTCGCCCCGTCCGGTATTCGCGTGAAATTCACACACTCGGCGAACAAGAGCGGCGACCGTCCAGTGGGACTGTGTGGAATTCACACAGTGTAACCGATGATCCGCTTCAATTTCACACAGTGGCCGGTTGGCCCTACCGGATGCGCAGCCAGATTCACCCAGGGGGGTGGCGTGCACCCGGGTTCATCGGGAGCCCCCACCCCGGCCCTAGGGCTAGGGTAGGGTGGGGGCTCCCCTACTCCCGCCTCTTGCGCTGCCTGAATATCAATCGAATCGCCGTTCCCTCGAAACCGAACACTTTGCGGATTTGATTTTGGACGTAGCGCTTGTACGGTAGCCGCATCACGTGGGTAGCTGCATCACGTGGGTAGCTGCATCACGTGGGTAGCCACGAGGGCTACCCCTACGTCAGTTACGTATTTGAAGATTTCTGCGGCAGTTTTTGCTCGATTTCGCTGACGGTGCGGTAGATCTTTTTTTGCCGCCAATAGAGGGAAACGGCGTAGCTCAGGATGAGCCCCAGTGCGGCGGCATACGCCAAAATCATAAATGTTTTACCGTTTACCCGGGAGCGCTTGGCCAGGTCGACGGGGACATAGTCTTCCGGCGTCGCCTGCGCCGCGGGTTGCTCCTCGGCCCCTGCTGTGGGAACGGGAGCTCCCGCCAATAGTACGACCACCGAGAGCAACCAGACGACGCGGATCATCGGTGCTCACCCGGTTCGCCGAGCATCTGCTCGACGGTGCTGAAATAGTCCGCGCAGCGGCGATGCAAGCCGGCGCTGCGCCACAGGAAGAGGGCGACTCCGATCACCGCCACAAAGGCGAGACCGAGCCACACCACCGCTTCCACAGAGCCGAACGTTTCGGCTGCGGAACCGGCACCGGCGACAAAACTGGTCGTCCGCTCCACGGTGGCTAAATCTCCTCTCCCAGCCCTCGCAGGGCGAGCTCGTTCTTCAGGGCAGAGAGTTTGCGCTGATGCTTCTCGAGCGCGTATCGTCGAATGAGCAGGGTGATGTAGAGCGCGGTAAAGGCCACCAGGCTGATCATCAAGGTGAGCTTCATCTCCGGTGCCAATCCGCCCCCCTTGCCGGTGATCACGGCCGGATGTTGGCCCCGCCATTGGTGGACCGAAAGGTGGATGATCGGCATGATCAACGCCCCCAGAATGGCCAGTGCCGCGGCGAACCGACGCTTGACCTCACCGGTGGCCAGGTACCGCAACAGGGTGTAGGCGACGATGATCAGCGCGAGCAAGAGCGAGGTGGTCAGCCGGGGATCCCACGTCCAGTAGGCGCCCCACGCCACACGCCCCCAGAGGGGACCGGTGATCAGCAAAATGAGGGCAAACACCAGGGCCAACTCTGCAGCGCACTTGGCCAGCACATCCCATTTTTCACCCCGTTTGATCAAATAGGCGATCGAGGCCACCGCACAAGTGGTCCAGCCCAAGTACATCAAATAGGCCGACGAGATGTGAAAATAGAAGACTTTCTGAATGATGCCCATGTTCGCATCGATCGGCGCGTAGCCGAAGATAACCCACAACGCGGCCAGCAGGAGCAAGGCGTTCAATCCGACCAAAATTGTATAGCCAGCGATTTTCATCGATCTTCGGCCATAGTCATAACCGGTTGCGCAAGCGAACGCCAGTCCCAAATCCCGTGCCATTTACCCTTGCCATTAAACGGTGGATTAAAAGCCGAGGCGTGGTATGGTCTCGACCCTTGAACAGGAACCTCCACAGCCGCCTGGACGAATTTCTCACCCGACCCAAGAAGGCCATTTGGGTTATTGCCGGACCGACGATCTTCGGCTTTGCCGTCCACGCTCTCTACGCTGTCGTCGATACCGCGTTCATCGGCCGGATTGGGCCCGACGCCCTGGCCGCGGCCACCTTCGTGCTCCCCTTTCTCTTTGTGGCGATCGCCCTGATCAACGGCCTGGTCATCGGCGTAACCGCCACGATAGCGCAGGCGATCGGACGACGGGACACCGAAGCCGCGGATCGTCTGGCCTCCATCTCGTTGGGGTTGGCATTGGGGCTGGGGCTCGCCCTGGCTGCAGCCGGTCTGGTCATCGCCCCCTACCTGATGCCCGTGCTGGGGGCCGAAGGGTCGGTGGTGGAGTTGGCGATGCAGTACTTTCGCTTGACCAGCCTGGGCATGCCCCTGTTTTTCTTCGGCGGGGTGATTCGCGCCGTGCTCACCGGTGAGGGGGATGCCAAGACCCCCACGATAGTGATGTCCGCCTCCACCATCATCAATCTGGGGCTCGACCCGATTTTCATTTTTGTCTTTGACTGGGGTATCCGCGGCGCCGCGCTGGCCACTATTGTCGCTTCCCTGTTTTCTTGCGCAGCCTATGTCTACATCGCCTTTGTGAAACGCCGCCTCACCGTCCGCTTTCGCCTGCGGTTGATCGCGCCCCGCTGGTCACCGATTGCACAAATCAGCGCGATTGGTGTCCCCGCTGCGGCCAACCAAGTGGTGATCGCTCTGGGCATGGGCCTGACCAACCGGGTGCTGGCCGAGTTCGGTCAAACCGCTGTCGCCGGTTACGGAGCCGGTTCGAAAATCGACATGATCATTATTCTACCGGTCTTGGGCCTGGCCAGCGCCGCAGTGACGGTGATCGGCATGTTCGCCGGGGCCGGGCGCCCTGACCTGATCCGCACCATTACCGTCTATACCTGTCGTTGGGCGATTTCGATCGCCGCCGCTCTGGGCATCGCTGCCTATCTGGCTGCCGAGCCCGCGATCGGTCTGTTCACCGACGATCCGGGAGCGATCGCAGTGGGCTGCACCTACATCACCTACATCGTCTTTGTCTATCCCTTGGCCGCCTTTGGTATCACGTCGGGGCGCATCCTCCAGGGCCTGGGCTACGGGCTACCGTCACTGGCCATCTCCCTGCTGCGCGTGCTGGCGGTCGCCATCCCGGCGTCGTATCTCGCGGTGTACGTTTTCGACGCCCCGATCCACGCCGTGTGGATATCGTTCATCGTGGCGGGAATGATGTCCAACCTCCTCGCCGTGTGGTGGCTGCGGCGCCACATCTGGCAGGGGGATCCATCGACCCGCGCTCGGCAGAACGGCTGAGTCGGCCCAGGCAACAGGGACGAGAACTTGCGCTTGGGGGTTGTCTCGAAGGTCAACCTTTTGTAGTAGCTTAAAAGAGGAGGTCAAACGATGCGTATCCTATTGACGTGCGTGCTGAGCGGTGTGCTGGTGTTCTGCTCGCCACTGGTGTCGGCGGAAGATCTCGAACAGACCGCCGATTTTTCGATTCCGACGGACGTGGAGACCGACCTGCCTATCGGACCGATTCTGGTGGGCAGCATGGGAGCGGTGATGGCCGTGGTGGGGGCCGGGTTCGCCTGGCAGGCGGATCAGGAGAACGATGACTACGATCGGATGCCCACCGCAGCTTTGGCCGACGACGTGGAGCAACATGCCCTGGTGGCCAACGTGCTGATGTTCTCCGGCGGTGCGTTGATCCTAGGCGGTCTCGCCTGGTGGCTGTTCACCGGCGACGACGAGGAGCCCCCCGCGGACGACCCTGTCGCGAGCGCGCGTCAACCGGAATGGCGCCCCCTGCTCGGTCCCGGGCAGGCCGGCGTGGTCGTCACTTTCTAATCCCGAGGAGCGACAACCGATGAAGATCAAATTTGGTATTTTCTGGCCGCTGGTGATCGCAACGATGGCGGGTTCCCTGGGCGGTTGCTTCCCCGATGTGGATCGCACCAAAATCGGGTTGGGGCAGCTCTGCCAAACCTCAGCGGAGTGCGCCAACTACGAGCAGGCGAATTTCTGCACCAATGATCTGATGTCCATGATGGGTATCGCGCCCGGCCTCCTCGGCTCGGCGTTGCGGGACACGGAGCAGGATACTGGCGCGCCACCGACGACCGAGATGGGATTTTGCACCATCAAAGACTGCCAACCCGGCAACTGTCCCACCTACTACCAATGCTGCGTCTGCGAAATCGCCGGTGGGCTGTTTCCCGCGCCCCCCAACACCTGCGTGGGCGACGATTTCGTGGACAGCCTGACCGCAGAGCTTCAAGCCTACGGTGTCACCTGCAGCTGCTCCTGAGGGTGATGGCGCCGCCATGATCCTGACCGGTCCACGGAAAGAAAATCCCCCCGGCCCCCTTTTTCAAGGGGGAGTTGTCTACTGGTTCACCTCTCTCCTGTTAATTGTCACCGTTGTCCTACCGGCAGAAGAGGCGCTCGGCGCCGGGCCGTCGCCCAATCCCGAGCAGTGGCCCGACTACGGCGGGACTCCGGACATCGCCGTGCCCAAGGGGATGGGACTCAATCGAAGCGAGGTCGAGCGCGTGCTGGACAAGCTGGGCAGCACCCAATTCGCCGGCCGCGCCGCAGCATTCGAGGAACTGCTGGCCAATGCCAGGGGATCCGAGCAGGCGTTTCGGCAGGTGCTCTGGGCTCGGCACCGGGCCCGCAACGCGGAGATGAAGCAGGCCATTCGCGAGGCCCACAAGCGCACCGAGTCATCCACGGGTGCCGGAGATCTGCTGAAGGGTCTGCTGACCATCCCCCCGGACGACGCCAAAGTGGGTCTGGGGGCAACAGCGTCTCTGCGCATCATGGCGATGCTGCACGCCCTGGCCGATTTGGACACGATGGCCGCCTACAAGGTATTGATCGATTTCTCGCTGCGCCACGCCGGGGTCTTCCGGCGGGAAATCGGCCGCTTGCTCGTGGCCCAGAAGCTCTCTGCGCTGCCCGCGCTGATCTACGGTCGCGGGTCGAAAAACAAAGAGATTCACATGTTCTCGGTGAAGTGGATCCGGGACATGGGCAACCCCCTGTTGTCCGAACAGGTCACGATCAAGAACTCCCGCAGGCTGGCCCAGCTGCTCGAGGCCTACGCCTCGGTCAACGAGCTGGATGCGATTGAGGTCACTCTTTCGCTGACCAATCACGAATCGGTGTTCGTCCGCCGCGCCGCCCGGGCGAGCCTGAGGGCTTACGGCAAGAACATCAAATGGCCGGTGCGCCGGCTCTACGAAAACACCCTGGGGGAAGAGCCCCCTCGGCGAGCTGACTACCGCAGCCTGCTCGACAAATTGTACCGGCACTTCGACGCCCAACGGCTGGCCCGGGCCAAAACCGCCTTCAACAAGGGCTTGGCAGCCTATCGGGAGGGTCGACTGGACGAGATGGCGACGATCTTTCGCCTGGTGCTGCGGGACGAACCGATGTTTCCCAAGCGAGACCAGATGGCCGTCGGTTTTCTCGACCACGCCAGACTCAAACGGGAACAGGACGACGAAAAGAGCGCCCAGGCATCCCTGTTGATGGCCTATCGCGTGGCCCAACCGGGGAGCGAACAGGCCCGTCGGGCCGAGGCCGAATTGACCTTTGCCGAGGCCGAAAGCCTGCGCCAACGAGGCATCGCCGTGCCCCAACTCTATCGACAGATCGCGACCGATCATCCCGAGCACGATGCCGCCAGACAGTGGTTCGAGCGGTTGACCGAGCCGGTCGACAGCACGGCCAAATTGGGCCGCAAAGCCATCCTCGTCGCCGTCTTCATCTTTTTGGGTGCCCTACTGGTCTACCGGCGGCTGCCCTGACCCTGATCCACTCCGCTCAATCGACCAGCAGCTTCTCCGCGACACCGACGAGCCGATCGTGGCGGGCCCGCTCGGCCAGTAAGATGGCCCTGAGTCGATCATATGCCGCTGCCAATTCATCGTTGATCAGCAGGTAATCGTAGAGCTCGTGGCGGGCGATCTCTTTGATCGCGGCTTCGACCCGACGATCGAGGGACTGGGCGCTCTCGGTGCCCCGCTTCTCGAGCCGTCGCCGCAACTCCTCGATTGACGGGGGCAGGACGAACACCCCCACCGCCTCGGGGTACTGCGTCTTGATCTGACGGGCCCCTTGGCAGTCGACATCGAAAATCAGGTCGGTCCGGCCGGCGGTCGCCGCATCGATCTCGGTGCGGGCGGTACCGTAGCGCTCTCCGTGGACGTGCGCCCACTCGACGAATTGATCCCTGTCGACCATTTTTTCGAAAGCGGTGGTGTCGACGAAATGATAATCCTGACCGTCGACCTCATTGGGCCGGGGAGGCCGCGTCGTATGGGACGTGGAGAACCTCAAATCACCGAATTCATTCAATAATTTCGTGCACAATGTTGTTTTTCCCGCGCCGGAGGGCGAGGAGACAATCAGCAGCAAAGGCGGGGTGTTCTTCATTTCTACTCTATGTTCTGGACCCACTCGCGATTCTTTGACACTCGTACGTTCCGGGCCAAACCTACTCTATGTTCTGGACCATCTCGCGAATCTTTTCCAGGGTGGTTTTGATCTCGACCACAATGTGGGCAATCTCGGCCATACTGGCTTTGGCACCGATCGTGTTGGTTTCTCGCACCATCTCCTGCAGCAGGAACTCCATCTTTCGACCGCTCGACTTCTTGCTGCCCAGCACCGTGCCCATCTGATCGCAATGGCTCTGCAATCGGACGATCTCTTCGTCGATGCTCGCCTTGTCGACCAGGAGTGCCGCTTCGGTTTCCAGACGGCCCCGATCCATGGCCAGCTCACCGTCGACCACGATGGCATCCAGTCGCTGTTTCAATGATTCGAACGCCGCAGCGGCGTGCTCCTGGGCCAACCCCTCGATTTGCGCCACCATCGATGCTATCCCCTCGAGATGTTTGGCGATTTCCTTGCCCATGGAGCGTCCCTCGGCCTTGCGCATCTTGATCACCCCCTCGAGGGCCGGCACCAGCGCCGTGCGCACCGCCTCGTTCAGGGTGTCCGGATCACAGCTGTCCGAGGTGATGAACAGATCCGGCGCATTGCTCAGTACCGGGACCAGGTCGGTCAGGCAGACCTCCATCTCTTTGGCGACGCCGATGAGGGCTTGAAGGTGTTTTTTTAACGAGGGCGCATCCAGGGTGGCAGAGCTGCCCGGGGTGCCGTCGTGGTAGACATTGATCGTGCAGTATCCGCGGGAGAGCTTTTTCCGCACCAGATTTTCGATCAGCGGCTCGGCCGGGGCGATCTCCCGCGGGGCCTTGATGCGCAATTCCAGAAAACGGTGGTTCACCGATCGGATTTCTATCGTGACGTGCCCCTGTCCATATGGCGCCTTACCGACGCCAAAACCGGTCATGCTCTGCATGGTGGCTCTCAACCTCCTCTTGATGCGTTGGGTTCGCTCGAAAGAGCTGGCTACTTGAACAGGGCGTCCAGCTTGGCCTTGGCATCGGAGACGTCGCTGGCCTCGTGGGATCCGTTCTTGAAGGTGAAGTGCGTGCAGTAGTTGGTCCGCTCCCGATCGGTAATATACTCGGTCACGTGCTCGCGGCACTGATTGTGTTGACCGGGATCCCAGTACTCGCAGTTCTTGCACACATGCATATCCTGCTCGCAGTGGGGACAGGTGTCTGTCCGCTGCATCTTTATCCGGTCAAAATCGATCTCATTACCGCATTTGAAGCAGAAATGGTGTCTTTCTTCAACTTTGGGGATATACATTTTGATTCTCCTAACAACCGCTCTTCCAACCGGTTTCGCTTCGGTTGGATTTGAGGTAAAATCGCAGCCATGGCTAGAATAACACTTTGGAATTTGTGTGCAAGACTAGCTGCTGTGATAATGGTCCCGGGCTTTTTTTTTGTTGTCCTGACAGGTCCGGCCTGCATTCCTCCGCGAGAGGATGACAGCACCCCGAGCTTGGCGTTCGATCCCCCCTCGTTGCTCCAAGGAACCACCGCGACAATCCACCTGAGCGCCGAGGGCATTCAGTTCCGCGAGGAAGACGGCTTGACCGCCCAGTCATTGAGCTTTGCCCCGGTCGAGGGCGATCATTCCGGCGAAGTGATTGTTTTTACACTCGATTTGTCAAACCCTGAGCCGTCTGATGTGCTCTCTGCGCAAATCACCGTCAGCGAAACGGCCCCCCCCGGCCCATACCGGGCGACGCTCTTCTACACCGACGAGGTCCTGCTGCACGGGGATTTCCGAATTCGAGAGAAGATCCCCGTTCCCACCTTGACCATTGTCCCCCGGGAAAAGCATGCCGGGGCGGTTCAGGCCAAATTCAACATTCGCGATATCAACAGTACCACCCATTTCGACCCCGGAACGAGCCACGTCGAGTTCGGCGACGGCACCCACGTCCTCATCACGAATCAAGCGGTGGTCGGCGATCACGAGATCAGCCTGACCGTCAATATTTCCCCGACCGCGCCAGTGGGCCCGATGAACGTCGCCGTGGTGACCGAAAAGGAGGTGGCCTGGGGCGAAATCGAAATCACCGATCGCAAAAATCCCGCGATCAAGGCCGACCCGGATCACGCGACCCGCCCGGAATCGGGGATGTCACCCCAAACCTATACCATCTCCCTCACCGCCGAAGAACTGAACCTGGACCTGCTGAACCAGGACGCGGGACCCGACGGTGAAGTCCCAATTGAATTCCCAGAAAACAAAGGCCTTTCAGTATCTTCCATCGATGTCACCGACGAATCACGGTTGGAGTTCGAGATTTCGGTGACCGACTTGGCCCTGTTGGGACCCACCCCGCTTCGGGTCACTGTCGAAGACCTCAGCGCCCAAACCGACTTCACGGTGTTGACCCACGAGGGAGTGCCGGTGTTGTTGCTCGATCCACCGACCGTACAGCGGGGAAGCACCCAGGCGTTGATCGTGGCCAAAGCGCTGAATTTCGATTTCGGTGACATCACCCGGGTCGAGTGCACCGGCGACGGTGATACTTCCTCTACGGCCAACGGGTGCATGGTTACCGAGTATTGGGTGGTGCCGTCGAGCACGGTCCCCAAGACGATGTACCTCTACCTGGATGTGGCACACGACTACCCGGCCGGCGAGGCGGTGATCGAGGTCCAATCCGGTGAGGTTCAGACAAAGGGAGTCCTGGTGATCACCGAACCCCAGGGATTGAGGATCAAACCTCCGGTGCCCGACAAGGTGGTTCAGGGGGATGACGCCCCGGCTGCGGGGTTGCGGCTGGAGGTCGAAGAGGGGACGGGAACCCTTCAACCGAATGCCGAAGTGACCACGTTGGCCCGATCCGGTGTGACCATTACCGGGTGGACGGTCTATCCGGCGGAAAACAGAATTCAGGTCAAGTTGGAGGTGGCAGCAGATGCCCCGGTCGGTCCGTCGTTGCTGCGGGTCAGCAGCGGCACCGATGTGGCGGAGACCTTTCTGACCATCGTGCCCTCGAGAATAATCCCCTTCGTCGAGCTGAAGCCGAATGTGGTGACCCAAGGTCGCCGTACGGCCATCTTCGATCTCGAATCCGAATCGATGGTGCTCCAGCCGGACAGCGGTGTCACCGTCCGCTTCGATGATCCGGGGGTCCACCCCGTCGGGATCGAGCAAGCCGTCGACGCACTGCCCCGGCTGACCACCGAGCTGAGTGCAGGGGTTCGTTCGGACATGACGGTGGCCTATTTCAACGATGGGCAGCATCAGGCGGCGGCGACGTTTCGCGTCCTGAAAACCAGCCGCCCGATGGCCGTCGCCGATCAACCGGTGATCACCCGCAGTGACACCCAGCCGTACCACGACAGAATCGTAACGGTCAGCGGGGTTGTCTTCGGGGATCTGATCGCCCAGGTCGCCGATAATATCGGTGTTGAAGTGGAGGCCACCAACACGCAAAATCCGCGCGATCAGCAATACCGCCTCCGGCTGAACGTGGCCGGCGCGGGACCAGGGGGCTGGATCGGCGTGCTGCTCAGCAGTGGTCCGCAGCGGGTTGTCCTGCCCCTGTACATCGACAGCGGGGGGGATGAGTCCTTGACGATGACCTTTTCCCCGTCGGAGCTTCGCCCCGGGAGCCAGGCGGCGGTCGTCGAGGCGACCCTACCGAACCAGCTGACCTTGGAGCACAGCCTCTCCGAAGCGAGCACCGGCGTGGCCGGAGCCTTCGTCAAATTGATCAGCATCGACGAGCTCGATCGGGGCTCGGCCACCTTGGAGATGGATTTGACCTACGGCCTGACCGCGCCGAACGACGAGGTGCCGGTGTTTCTCAGTGCGGTGAAGGGGGCCGGTGTGGGAATGGTCAACATCGCAGCGGTGCCGGTCGACCAGGCCAGTGTGACATCGCCCTGGAGCGGTACGCTGTCCGTTGATTCGGAAACCCTCGTTGCCGTCGATCCCGGGGAAGCGCCCACGCTGATTGTCTCCCCGGTGGCCAAACCCGATTACGCCGAGCCGATCATCGAGCTGCTGGCCACCAACGGATTCGACACCCAACAACGGACAGAACAAGGCGTTTTGTGGAAACTCACCACCGATATCGGACTGTTTCGGGTCTCGACCTTGACAGATCCGGCAGGTCTGTCGTCGTACTTTTGGCTTCGTCCCCTGGGCAGTACCATCGACCAGCTCGCTGAACCGGATGACGACGCCCTGTTGAATCTGATCACAACCGATCCCTGCCACACCCCGTACTTGGGATGGGGCGAGATCAAGGCGGTGGACGACCGAGACCAGGTGGCGGTTACCGGTGCGGATTGCCAACTCTGCGCCCATATCGTGGCCCGCCAAATAGCCGATCGCCCGTGGAGTACCCCGGATCTCCGCATGGAGATGCTCAATGCGAGCGGTGGTCAACTGGCCGCGTCGTCGGGCTGGCCCACGCCGAACGATGATGATCCCAGATTATATGTTGCGCCATTCGAGCAACAGCAGACCTTTCGCTTCACCTCCCAACACGGCACCGCCGGCAGCTACTTGATCAACTTGCGGCGCGCCCACCTGATCCGGGAGGTGTGCTGGACACCGGGAGCCGCGTTCGTGGAGCTCGGCTCGAACGTGAACGCATCGCTCGATTCGCTGATCCTCGAACGGGTGAACACCACCACCGGCGAGGTGGAGGACAGCTTCTCGTTTTTCGAGCTGACCCCGCCCGAGCACGACGGGATGACCGTGGTGGGGGATCCGGGCGTCGAGAACGTCGATTTCACCGATGATCTGGTGGCCATCCCACCGGACCAATCCTTTGCCTTTGTGCTGCGCGAAGCGGATCGGGGAACGATAATCGACGCGGTGCAGGTCGGCGGCGACGTCTCCCTCGATACCCTGGACAACTTCGGCATCGGAGATCCGCTGCCCTTGTTGCCCGCTGCCTGTTTCTTTCGGGTGGCCGAAATCGATACCAATGTCAATCAGATGGATTTCGTCGTGAGCTGGCTCGGCACGCCGGGAGAGTGAGCGACTCGAGCTTGGGGCCTACAGTCCCCGTCGCCGTTTGACCTGGGCCATCGCCTTGGCGTACTCGATATCCCAGTCGGCTGTTCCCTCTTGGAGATTCTTGATCTTCGCCCGGGTCTCCCGGTCGATATCTTCTTCAATTTCGGTGTGCCGTTTGAGCACCGTGCGCATTTGGCGCTTTATCTCGTGATCCTCAGCGTAGATCTCCTCGACGAATTGGCTGTGCATGAAGACGCCGATGAGCTGGTCCATGATGTAGTCTGTCGCCTCGTTGCCGATGGCAAATCCCCGC
Organism: Myxococcota bacterium; assembly: GCA_028278265.1. Taxonomy (GTDB): domain Bacteria; phylum Myxococcota_A; class Polyangia; order JAAYKL01; family JAAYKL01; genus JANQET01. The sequence goes on along the minus strand of JANQET010000398.1, from coordinate 24,074 downwards.
TGCTGGGCGAGCTGGCGCTTGATTTTCATGTAAGATGAGTACTGCAGGCCACGCTTCTCGCATAAATCCTTGGCGGTTTCGGTGAGCTCTCTATCCGTGCGAATATATTCCTTCAATACCGCTTCGATATCCAGCCCGACCTCATCGGGAGAGTCGGTCTCAATGGTCTTGTTGTCGATCAAGGTTTCGGTGATTTCGCCGGCAATAAGACCAATTTTTCCCGCGAATAGTTTCATGGTGACTGCCTTTCCCTTCTTCCTCGTCCAATTCGGCTATGTGACGTCAAAATTGCTATGTTGGCAGTATTGCTTGGGCGGGCACCCTTGTCAAACAAAACAAAAGGCAAAAAACGTGCCGTCCTCAACTGCATCAGGGCCCCAGTGCCTTGGCCTGAGCTTCGTATTTCGATGGACATTTGGTCAAGATCTCGCTCGCCGAAAACAGCCGGGTGTCTGCTCGAAGCACCCCGTGTAAAATGAGCTCCTGGTCTTCCTGCATCGCGTCCGGGAGGATGCCCTCGTACACTACATCCAGGGTCCGACCCTGCTTGGCGATTTGAAACCGGAACTGATCGGTTCCGGGTTTCTGACGCATCGAACCGGCGACGAGCACGCCGTTGACCCGGACGGGACGCCCGTCGAACCGGGCCTGCTCGTCGAGCAGCTCGCTGACCGTTTTGTAGTAGACCATCGCGCCGTCCAGGCCGGAGGTGACGAAGTAGACCAGCCCGCCGCCGACAATGGCGACCGTGGCGACGATTTTGGCGAGTTTGACCCGATTCATGCGGGGTTTATAAGCCAAAGCCGGTCACTTGACCACGGCTAATCGATCAAAGTGCTGACCACTGTTGATCTCACCGGCCGTCGCCGGCGCCGGGGGCTGCCAGGTAAAATCGGTCGGTTCGCTACCCCCACCCCCGAGTTGGAGGGAATGGCCCTGGGGAGTATCGGTCTCCTCGGCCACCCCGAGATCGGTACTTTCCAGCCCGGCAGCGGGACCGTCAAGGGCCCTAAAGCTTCCCTCATAGCTGAGGAACTGGACCACTCGGCCGTGGGGATCGACGAGCGCCAAACCGTCCGGAGCGCCGTTTTGCATCTTTTCCTGGCTGAACCAGAGCACGCCGAAGCCGGCCTGCAGATCGGGAATCACGCCTGACAGCGCGATCGATTGATAGACCTCGCCGTTGCCGCCGTTGTAAAAGGCAATTGACCAATCGGTGAGATCCAACTGCGCCGAGCCGGCGATCTCCACTCCTTCGTCCTGATCTGCCCCCTGATTGTCGTAATGAATTTCGTTGATGAACGCGGTGCCACCGCCACTGGAGCCCGTGTCCGTATCCGTGTCGTCAGTGTCCAAACCCGAATCGGTGTCCCCGTCCCCGTCGGTGTCTGTGTCTGTGTCTGAATCAGCATCCGAGTCGGCGTCCGTGTCTGTGTCGGTGTCACAGTCCGAATCCGAATCGGTGTCCGAATCAGCGTCTGTGTCTGTGTCGGTGTCGGTGTCCGCGTCTGCATCCGCGTCGGTATCGGTATCGGTATCGGTGTCACTGTCACTGTCTGCATCTGTGTCGGTATCGGTGTCACTGTCACTGTCTGCATCCGCGTCGGTATCGGTGTCACTGTCACTGTCTGCATCCGCGTCGGTATCGGTATCGGTGTCACTGTCTGCATCTGCGTCGGTGTCCGCGTCGGAATCGGTGTCTGCGTCAGTGTCGGTGTCGGTGTCCGCGTCCGCGTCGCCTCCCCCATCCACCAAATCGGCGATGTCTTCGTAGAGATCACACCCAGCATGGAATGCGCAAAGCAGGAAGGCCAGTAGAAGGACGATTGAGGTGCTGCCCTTTGTAACACTGTTGTTGTTGATGTTCTGTCCCATTGGATACTCCTTTTCATCGGCTGATGGGTCGACAATCGACCGCTGTTTTGGATTGTTCGCGGTCCCTATCGGCCGTTCGGGCTCAACTGTTGCGAAAAAAATTGGAGCAAACAGGAATCTGCCGACTGCTGCTGGCGCAGAGAGGGGTCGAACCACGTCGAGATGTCACTCCTCGCGGTGGCCGTTACGCTACTGTGGGGGGAAGAACTACTGCTTGCGAATGAGCACGTCGCGCTTGCCGCCGTCGTACACCTGGATGCCTGAAATCGGTGTACCGCCCCGGCCCAGTTTGCCCATCACCGCTTCGTACTCCCCGGCGATCAGCAGCATCTCCTGACAAGTGAAGAACTTACCTGAATACCAATCATCCGCACCCTTGGGTTTGATGTGGATCGGTTTTTTCACACACCGTCCGCCGGTGACCAGGCGAATCCGGCCAACCGGAATCTTGACGTCCCGTTTGATCCGCCGGCCTTTGATGATTTCCACGTCGTTGAGCTCGAACGTGGGCTTGCCGGTGACCTTGGCCGCGGTAAACACCATGTCGTACATCCCCGGATTGAGCCGAATCTCCTCGCCCACCGGGACATTCCGCTTGACGATCTCGCCTCCTGCGGCGATGTCCTTCACATTGTACGTGCCTGATGAGGGGTTGCCCTCGATGATGATTTGAGCGACATAGGCTCCCTGGGGCCCGGCGATCGCCTCCCCGGCCACATCATCGTCCGGCTGCGCGACCGGGGCGACCGGCTGCTCCTCTTCGCCATTATCAATATCGACGGGTGTGCTGTCGTCCACTCCAGTGATATCGGCGACCAGATCGTAATCCGAGTCCATGTCGTCGAGCATCTGCTCTTTGATGCTCTTTTTGGATCCACCGCAGCCCAGCAGCAGCCCGGCGATAACACAGACGACACACACCAACCTTACTTTGTGTAGCATTACTCACCTCCGGTTTTGCACGTCAGTTTTTGACTGTAATGAATTGACAATAGATACGCAAGGGCAAGTCGTTTCGTCAAGGTGCGAGGAGGGGGACTCGAACCCCCACACCTTTCGGGTACTGGAACCTAAATCCAGCGCGTCTACCAAATTCCGCCATCCTCGCGCGCGAACAGGGTTACTGGGTCCGGCGCGCGTTTGGAGGGTCTGTGCCCGCCATCCTCGCGCGCGAACTGGTCAATTTGAACTCATGGCCTTCAAAAGCTCCCGTTTCACAGCGCCTACCTTGGCTCGACTGGGCGTTGACGTCAAGTATTAGTGCGTTCACACTCGGTTGTTGTATATAATTTTAGTAGGAAGGAACTAAAAAATATGAAGAAACTACGGTTTGGCACGGCGTGCGCGATGTGTGCAGCGCTTCTGTTCACCCAAAGTGCTTCGTCCGGCTTGCGCCGGGACAAGCCGATTCACGATCTGGGCAAAGCCGAGGTGATGGATCGCATCATTCTTTCATTGCTGGAATATTACTACGACCCGGTTCGATTTGACCCCCTGCAGATGTTCAAAGAGACGGTCGAAGCCCTGCAAAAGAGCGTCGCCGAGATCAAAGTCAGCTATGCGGCAGACGATTCCAGCGCAACCGTAGAAGTTGTGGATCACAAAATAACCGTTGATTTACGGGAAGTTACTAGTTTGTGGGCCCTGTCTCAACGGTTGCGAAAGGTGCTGCTATTTCTCGAACAACACCTGCCCAAGAGCGAGTACGATTTTCAGAATTTGGAGTATGCTGCCGCCAACGCAATGCTCTCCACCCTGGATCCCCACTCCAACGCGTTGCCGCCGAACATCTACCAGGATTTTCAGATGGAGACCGCCGGGGAGTTCGGCGGGTTGGGCATTCGCATCACCACGGATCGGCGCCCCCCCTGCAACGGCAAGCTGACGGTGGTCGATGTGTTCCCCGAGACCCCGGCCAAGCGCGCCGGCCTGGTTCCGGGAAGCCAAATCATCCGCATCGACGGGGAATCGACGGTCAACATCACGGTCAGCGAAGCGGCCCAGCGCTTGCGGGGCAGTCCTGGAACGTCGGTGCGCATCGTCGCCCGCCAGCCCAAGGGCGCGCTCGAGAAGTACACCCTGGTACGTGAGCGCATCCCCATCGACAGTGTCAAATGGCGCATGCTCGACGACAAAGTGGGCTACATCGAGCTCGAGCAATTTCAGGAAAACAGCGCGGCTCACCTGAAAAAGGCGCTCGCCGAGCTGCACAAGCAAAAAATGAAGGGACTCATTCTCGATATGCGGGGCAATCCCGGCGGGCTGCTGGAAATCGCGATCAAGGCGGCAGACCTCTTTCTCGACTCCGGCACGATTGTGGCGACCGCGGGTCGCGAAAAGTCCGAACAGTCGGTGCGCAACGCCTCGGTCAAGGGGACCGAGCCCCGGTATCCGATGGTGGTGCTGGTGGACTCGTCGTCCGCCTCTGCAGCAGAGATCATCGCCGGTTCCCTGCGCAACCACGGCAGGGCGCTGCTGGTCGGGGAGTCCACTTTCGGCAAAGGCTCGGTACAGATGGTGCTGCCCCTGCCCAAGGGCGGGGCGTTCAAACTGACGTCGGCCCAATACCTGATTCCCGGCGATATCTCGATTCAAGCCATCGGGGTCATCCCGGACATCAATTTCGTATCGCGTACCGTGGATAAAAAAGAGATGGATCTGGAGCCGTTTTCCGGCCGGTTTTCCGAAGCCGATTTGGAGCAGCATCTGGATCGCCCGAATCTGAGAACCCGCGCCGATCGCGCATCTGCGGTCAAGTCCACCATCTACATCCCGGCTGCAGAGCGTCAGAGTGACCGCGCCAAGTTCGAGCGCTGCTTCGTTCCCGATGCGGACCGCACCCTGTACCGTACCCGGTACGAAACCGAGTTCGCGCGAAAGCTCATCGCCAACGCCAGGGGTACCACCGCCGAGGAGCTGCTGGTCCAAGCGCGGTCGATGCTCGAAAGAGATGCCAAAACCCACGATCGCTCGATTGAACGGGAGATGAAAAAGATCGGCATCGATTGGAGCGCCGCGCCGAACGCCAACCCGACGGCCCAAAAAAAACCCGATGAACTGAAGAAGCGCATCGACAAGCGGGTGACCGCCTCGGCGCGCATCGTGGGAAAGGTGGCCGTGGGCAAGGAGCTGAAGCTCAAGGTAACGGTCAAAAACGGCTCCGACAAACCGATTTATCGCCTGCGCGCGGTCACCGAGAGCGACAACCACCAGCTGGACAGCAACGAGCTGGTGTTCGGCAAGCTCAAACCGGGACGTGCGAAGAGCTGGACCGTCGGGGTCAAGCTCTCCCCACTGGCCTCGGCCCGGGTCGACCCCGTCAAAATCAACTTCAAGAGCCAAGCGGGTCCGTTACCCAAACCCGCGGCAATCACGGTCGAGGTCCCCAAACGGGCCGAGCCGCGTCTGGCCTACAACTGGTTTTTCGAAGACCTGGGCAATGGCAACGGCGCCTTTGAACCGGGCGAGGAGGTGCTGGTTCACGTCTCGCTGAGGAACACCGGCAAGGGGGAGACCATCGACACCGAAGCGAGGATCTCGGCCAAGCCCGGCGTGGACGTGGTTCAAGGGCGCTTCGTGATCGGCAAGCTCAAGCCGAATCAATCCGCAGAGGGCCACTTTCGGCTCAAGATCTCCCGACGGTTCAATTTGGAGGCGGCCGAGCTCGACCTGACCGTCGAAGACTGGCTGCGGGAGCGATTTCCCACCTCGTTGACCCTGTTGCACCGGGAAATCGACTTGCCCGTCTCACCCCTGGCACCCGGATTGGACAGTGCCACGGGCGCCGTTACCATCGCCGGCGACTCCCCGGCAGTGATCCGGGAGGGACCGTCGGCCGCGTCACGGATCATCGGTACGGCCCGCGCCGGATCGAGCTTTGCCGTCGACGGCATCAAGGACGGCTACTTCCGCGCCGTCTCGGGCGAGGGCAAATCGCCCAAATCCAAGCACATTTGGATCGCCAAAAAAGACACCGTGCCCGGCGGTAACGCTCGTTCTGCCTTTGCCCCCACGCTGATTGCCCCCCCGGTGATATCCATCGAAGGGCCGCGGGTCCGGCGCGTCGGCGTGGACAAAGTGCGGGTCAAAGGGGTGGCCCAACACCCCAAACAGGTTCGGGATTTGATGGTGTTCGTCGGCGATCGGAAAGTCCTCTACCTGCCCAACCACGACAAACGGTTTCCCGATCGCATCGCCTTCGATGTCGAAGCGCCCCTCGAAAAAGGGGTCAATCACGTGACCGTGGTCACCCGGTTCGACGACAAAGTGCTCTCCTCCGAGCAGGTCTTCGTCCGGCGCGATTGAGCTCATCTCGTCGGAATCCCCTAACTGAGCCAGAAAATGATATAATCGAAGGATGAGTCCTGAGATCAACAGGCAGATGTTGAAAGATTTCATCGATTTGCTCAACGGCCTGCGGGGCGTGATCGAGTTGAAAGTCTGGACCGGACCGGATGATGTGTACATCGGTTTTCGGACCGGCCGACAACGCCCGCCCCACGTGTTGTTGAAACAAATCAACCGAGCCGCGGTCGGATTCGGCCTCAACATCACCAAAATTCACTTCGGTATTCTCGCTGATTGAAACTCGCCACCGGCTTTCGTACTCTACCGACGACGATGTGCCAACAAAACCAACGGCGATCCCTTCCGGTCGCTCCATTTGATCGACTGAAGATTTATTTTGCGACGGCGTTTTGCACCTTCCTCGCCTTCGGCGGACCCGGTTATGCCCAAGGGCTCCTCGCGGGGATCGTCACCCCCGATGAGCACGCGCCGCTCGTGCTCGAACCAGGCGGGGTCGCCGAGATAACCGCCAAGCTCCGCTTGCCGCTGACGCCACCGCCGGGGGTCCAACAGCGACGCGCCAAACGGGATTGGCAAGTGTCGTTCAGTCGCACTGTGCTTCACACCCTCGGCGAGACCGACGGTCTGCTGCAAATGCCCGGTGAGGTCCTGCGCATCAGGCCCACCCGAAACGGACTCTACCGGTTCAGCGTGGCCCTCCCCCCCTGGATGCCGCCGGGGTGTTACGATATTCACCTCGCCGGACCGGGCGTGATGGCGCAGCGGCATCGGGCCGTATCCGTGGGCCACCCCCACTGCGGGGCGCAGCTGTCGGATGTCTCCGTGATCCACCGAACCGACGACGAGCTGGTGCTTCGTCACACCGCGACTCAACGCGGGCATTGGCGGTTCGAGCTGATCGCTTCGGCCGACACACCCGCGGTTCGGGTGATCGCCGGGGATCGCTCGTTAAAACCCGCGGCAGCCGGTTGGGCTCAACCTCCCGACGCTACGAATAACCGTCGTCGCTATCTGATCTACCTCGTGCCCCTTCCGGGGTCGTCCGGTGCATCGTCCGGCACGACTGGACTGCGCTGGGAGCGGATCGAGGCCGCTGACTGCTCCGCCAGGATCGGTCGCACCGAGGAATCGATCCGTCGGCCGGTCCCCCTGACCCGGCAGTGGATGTCCCTCGAGCTGGCCCAGGGGCAACCGGTGGCGGTGATCTGGGAATTCGGAGACGCCCGCTACGCCGTGGGCCGGATGACCCGTCACCAGTGGATTCACAGCGGGAAATCGACGGTAACGGCCACCGCGTTCGACGATCGAGGACGTGTCTGCGGCGCCGCGCTCGAGGCAGAGGTGGCGCTGTCGAGAGGGTCGGCCGGATGTGAATGCCGCTCATACCGGACCAACCAAAAGCATCTGCTCTGGAAATTGTTCGACCCGAAATTGTTCGACCCCTCGAATTCGAGATGACCGCGTTTTTTTCTTTGCCAGAACCGTTTTGAGGAATATTATTCCGCTTCAACCGCGTTAGACTTTCAAATATGGAATTAGAGGAACAGACAGGATGAACAAAACTCTCGCTGGCATTTGCTCTTTTGTGGTGTTAATCGGCCTCTCCCTGGGCTGCACCAAACGATTCATTCCGAACACCGAAATCGAAGATACCGAAGAAAATCGAGAAATTATCCAACTTTGTGAGCGCTACCGCCGGGGACTACAGGACCTGAACATCGGGCTGTTGCTGTCGCTCGCCGCCCCCCGCTACTACGACAACAGCGGTACCACCAAGGCGGACGACGACCTGGATCGGGCGGCCCTCGAAGAGGTGCTCAAGACCCGATTCAACGCTGTGAAAAGCATCCGCTACGAAATTCGCTATCGGGACATTCACACCCAGGACAACCGGTATTTCGTGGAGTACACCTACACGATGAGCTGCCAATATGAGATCAACGGCAAGCTGAAATGGGCCAATGAAACCGCCGATAATCGTTTGGAAATCGAACGGAACGAAAACGGCTATCTCATCGTTTCGGGAATGTAGTCGACCTGTCTGCCATCACCCCACCGACGGTGCCGACGCGCCCCCTCCGCCAACTCGAGATATCGATTAATGCGTTTTTGATCAGTAGCCGCCATGCATTTTCGCTTTTATACTAACATCCATACTTTGGTTATCGATCTTAGTTTTTCATGGCGATGGGTTGTGGGTTTTGGACCACGATGGTAGTTAGCTTATAGACCATAGGTTTTCTGGTTCATAATTAAGGTCGATGTGTAACAACATGTGGGTTTTCGATTTGACCTAGTTCATCATGAGTTTGAGAAACAAGACACAATTGGGCAAGATTTTGCTCAAACAAAAGCTTGTAAAACCGACCGAGCTGGCCACCATCCTCGATGAGCAAGCCGACGACCAAGCCGACGACAAAGAGCGCCTGGCCTCCAAGGTGCTCGAAAAAGGACTGGCCGACGAACGAAATCTACTGCGCGCGTTGAGCGAGCAACACGGCGTGCCCGCGGTCAACCTGGACGAAATCGAAATCAACCTGAAAAATCTGGAAATCATCCCACAGGACATTGCCCAGAAGCACCTCATCCTGCCGGTCTTCTCCGAGGCGGACAACATCCATCTCGCCATGGCCGATCCCCAGGACACTCGGGTGATCGACGAAATCGAGTTTGTTTCGGGCAAGCGGGTCTTTCCCCACGTGGCCCTGCACAAGCAGATCGTCAAGACCATTCGCATTTGTTACTCCGCATTGAGCACGGGACAACAGCTCTACCGGGGGGATCAGTATTCCGAAGAGCACGAGGATTCTGCCTCGATGGGTTTTGACCAAGCCTCCGATTCCCGGGGGCTCGAGTCGGCCATTGCCCAGTTTTCCGAAATCGCAGAGGATGAAGTCGATATTGAGATTGATGTTGACGTTCCGGCCGGTGAATCCGAATCGAAGGGAGCCGCCCGTCCGGGTGCGCCTACACCCGCGGCCAAACAAACCAAGCGCAAGCCGGCACGGACCAAGCCGCTCAAGGCAAAACCAGCCGGGAGAAAACCGGCTGGGGCAAAACCGGCTGGGGCAAAACCGGCTGAAGCAAAACCGGCTGAAGCGAAAACGGCTGAAGCGAAAACGGCTGAAGCGAAAACGGCTCGCCGCGCCAAGACCACGGTGCAACTGAAAAAGCCCGCAGAATCCCCCAAGGCCAAGCCAGAACCGGCGGCCGCCCAGCCCGCTCCGAGTGGTCTGCGCCTGCTCGTCGTTGATGACGAGGATGAAATCAAACTGTTGATTTCCCGGGTTCTGACCGAAAAGGGATATGCGGTGGTGACCGCCTCCCGCGGCATCGAGGCACTACAGAAAGTACAGACCGAAAACCCGGATATGATCATTCTCGACGCCATGCTGCCCGAAGTTCACGGCTTCGATATATGCAAAAAAATCAAGGGCAGCAGCAGGTATGGGCACATTCCGGTGATCATGATCTCCGCGATTTACCGCGGATGGCGATACGCTCAGGATCTCAAAGAATCCTACGGGGTCGACGCCTTTATCGAGAAGCCGTTCAAAATCAGCGAGCTGATCAAGACGGTCGATCAGTTCAGCCGGACGACCATGGCCGAAGCACACCCCCCCCAGGAAGAGCTCTCCAATGAAGCCGGGCGGGTCTTGGCCGAGGGGATCAAGGCCTACCGGGAGGGAAGACTGGACGAGGCCATCGACCTGCTGAAAAAGGGAATCGGAATCGATCCCCTGGCCTTCAAGCTCCACTACCACCTCGCCCTGTTGTTGGGTAAAAAAGGGTTGAACTATCAAGCAATCCGCGAGCTGGAAAATGCCCTGGAGTTGGTACCGGACGATTTCTCGGCGTTGAAGAACCTGGCGGTTCTCTACCAGAAGGCCGGTTTCAAATTCAAAGCGATCGAAACCTGGGAGCGCGCGCTGGGATTCTGCCCCGACGAAAACGTGCGGGAAGACATTAAGCGACATTTGATGAGTTTGTTGTAGTGACTGATGAAGTTTGTATGTGAAAAATGCGACACCAAGTACACCATTGCCGATTCACGGCTGCGCAATAAAGTTCTCAAGATCCGCTGCAAGAGTTGCGGCAATATCATCGAGGTTCGGGATCCGAATTTCACCTCGCGCGGGGCGGCGAGTAAACCGACGCCGGCCGAGAAAGCCCCGGCCAAGCGATCCGTGCTCGAAGACAAATTCGCCGAGTCGTTTCGCGCCACCGCAACCCGTCCCGAAGCGGGCACACCGGGCCTGTTCAAGGCGGTCACCCAAACGGCCAAGGCGCTGGAAAAGGAGCCCGCCGACCAGGTCTGTTGGTTCGTGGCGATCGACGATGAGCCGGTTGGACCGACAACAGCGCGTAAGATCCACAAATACCGCCGTACCGGCAAGGTCAAGGACGCTTCACTGGTGTGGAAGGAGAGCATGCCCGATTGGGCACCGCTGCGGGACTGTAAAGAGCTGATCGGACTGCTCGCCCACATTGACATCGAGGGCTCCACCCAGTCGACCGAGAGCGAGCCGGCCAAGCAGGAAAGCCCCCGTCTCGGCTTGTTCGGAGAGGAACAACCCACCGCCGACTCGCCGCTCAAAGGGCAGGATATCGGGGTGGTGGCCAAACGCCTCGACGCTCAGAGCGCTGCCGAAGAGGCCCCGTCCACCAAGGGAGTGGTCTCGATCACCCCGCCCCCTGCCGACGACGAACAAGACGAACAGCCGTTAATCGTCGAACCGAGCGGTTTCGAACCCCAAGAAGACGAGTCGGGGCTGGTGCCCAATACCGGGCAGCGGGATCTGGCCTCGATCCGCCCCCTCTCCCTGCCGCGCCCGGTCACCCAACGGCGGGTGGTGTTGCTGGCCGCCGTGGGCTTCTTCTTCGTCGCCATTGTCGTGTTTTTGATGGAGTTCCTCTCGCCCGAAAAAGAGTACGTCACCGAATACGTCGAGAAGGTGGTCTACCGGGATCGTATCGTCGAGGTACCCTCCAGCCAATCGCGGCCGGGTCGTGGAAAAAACTCCGGCAATTCGGCGGGCAAGTCCAGCGGACGGTCGGCAAAGGGCCGCAAAGGCACTCAAAAGACCAAGACAAAACTGGCCTCGACCAACAAGGAGCAAATGGACGACAAGACGAAAAAACTGATGGAGCAGCTCGGCTTGTCCGGTCCCGGTGGCGGACAGATCGGCAACGGTCGGCGAAAGAACGGCTCCACCAAAGCGAACGGGCTGGGCAAGCTCAGCGAGACCCAGCTCAAGAGCGTGGTCAACCGCAACAAAGCCCGGCTGAAGGTCTGCTACGAGCGGGCGCTCAAACAGGGGGATGCGCCCCCGGATCGGGATATTCGCGTCAATTTCAGTTTTGTCGTCGGGTCCAGCGGAATGGTCAAGAACATCAAACTCGGCGGTAGCGGGGCGCAGTTCCTCTCTTTGCGCCAGTGCCTCGAACGGTCGGTCAAGAAATGGGTCTTCCCCCCCAGTACCGGCAATTCCCCTGTCGAGTTTCCCTTCCTCTTCACACCGCGCTAGATGATCACACCGGCCGACCTGTTGGAGATCAGCCGCGAAGCGCTCGTGTTGTCGCTGTTATTGAGTGCCCCCATCCTCGGCGCCGCCCTGCTCACCGGGGCGATTACCGCGCTGCTGCAATCCCTGTTCAAGGTATCCGAGCCCGCTCTGACCTACGTCCCGCGTATTGTCGCGGTCGCCGTGGCCCTGCTGGCCGCCGCTCCTTGGCTGGGGGCTCGGGTCGTCGGATTCACCGAGCGGGTCTGGTCGTTGATTCAAGCCGTCACATTGTAGCAAATGAACGCCGAGCTCACCGACGGGTTTGTCACCCTGACGCCGTTGTTGACGATTCGCGTGGGCGCTGCGCTGCGCCTGGTGCCGTTTTTCTGGGGACGCCCCCTCCCCCTGCTCCCCTGGGCGGCGATCTCCCTGTGCGTTGCCTTGGTGCTCACTCCGTTGCGTCTCCCCCTGGTCCAGGTATCCCTGTTCAGCGGTCCCTGGGTGGCGCTGGCGCTCAAGGAGTTGTTTATCGGGGTGGTGATCGGGTCAATGGCGCGACTGGCCTTTCTGGTGCTGGACGCGGCCGGTGAGCTGCTGCGGGTCTCGACGCTCACCGTGGGTACGGGCATGGGCGCCGATCCCCAACGAGGCGCCGCGCTGGACCGCTTCTACGTCCTGGTCGGTACGGCGGTTTTTCTGCTGGTCGGCGGACACCACGCCCTGTTCGCCGGAATGGCCAGCTCGGTTCAATGTCTCCCCCCGGAAACCATCCCCCACCTGGAGACGATGATCACCTCGGGAATAAGCGCCCCGGTTCGCTTGTTTGGAACCGCAATGGCGACGGCCGTGATGATCGCCGCTCCCCTGTTCGTTGCCGGTTTGATCGCCGATTTTCTGGTCGCACTGGCGGCCCGGATGGTCCCGGGCGCGGGCCAGCAGATCGGTGCGCAAGCGATTCGTCTCGTTTTCGTGCAGTTGGTGCTGCTGGCGACCTTCGGTGCGATTGTGACCGTGGCGGTCGGCTTTATCCAGCGGTCACTGCAGGAGGTGTTGTCTTGCGCCACTTGGGTCCAGTAGTCGAATTGTATTGAATGAGTGAAGTGTTGAGTTGACTTGTCTATGATCTTCGACGTACATATCCGGGGCTTTGAACGTCGCGACAGTTGATAGAGTCGAGTTCAAGAGAGGACGAGCTGCTGAATGTGTCGCCTGTTAATCACTGTAACCATATGTTTACTCTGGACTTTTTCGACTTCCACTTCCACGGCCCAAGAGGGCTCCACCCCTGATCCGTCAAGCGCCGGGAATCCATCAGAAGCGGATCCCGCCGAAGAAGAACCGACCGAAGAGGAGCCGGCCGAAGAGGACCCGACTGAAGACGCCGAAGCGCCTGACTCAGAAACGAGTGATGGTCTCGAGGTGGTGAAGATTGAGGTTAAAGGGAACCGGCGGGTGTCCGCTGATGACGTTCGGGTGACCATCGGCACTCGCCGCGGTATGGCCTATGACGCGGATCGGGTGGCGCGGGATATTCGCGCACTCTACGAGTTGGGATTCTTCAGCGATATTCAAGTGGAGATGCGCGAGGAGGCGGCTGGAGTGGTGCTCGTCTTCACGCTCAAGGAAAAAGCGGCGGTCAACAACATTCAGTTCGAGGGAAACGACGAGGTCAGTAAAGATGACATCGAGGAAGTGCTGGATATCGAAGCCAACAAACCCCTCGATATTCCCTCGGTACACCGCAATATCCAGAAGATAAAAGATCTCTACCTCGAAAAGGGTTTTTTCCTCTCCCAAGTCAGTTATCGTCTGGAGGAGAAGGGGGAGAGCGCTTTCGATGTCATCTTCGAAATCGACGAGCACGCCCAGGTGCAGGTGCGGCGCATCTCGTTTGTCGGCAACCACGCGCTGACCGATTCGGAGATTTCCCGCTACCTGGGCACCCGGACCACCGGCCCGCTCTCCTTTCTGACCGATTCGGGAAAGTTCAAGAGGGACCAATTCGACCGGGACCTGACCCTGATCTCCGCCCTGTACTATGACCGCGGCTACATGGATGTGAAAGTGGGGCAACCGCGCATCGAGCTGACCCCGGATCGGCGCTATATCTTTCTCTCCATTCCCATCGAGGAGGGGGAGCGGTATCATGTCGGCCGGGTGACCGTGGTCGAGCACGGCGACACGGGCGAAGAGGTCGAGCTGCTCGGCGGCCGCCGCCTGGTTCGTTCGATGGCCCACACCCAGCGCGGTTCCTGGTTCTCCCGAACCAACGTGGTCGAAGACGTGGATCGCATCACCCGTTACTACCAGGATCGAGGCTACGCCCATGTCAACGTGGAGCTGAAGACGAAGACCCATCCGAAAGAACAAATCGTCGACCTGACCTATGACATCAGCCGCGGCCCGATGGTCTACTTCGAGCGGATCCAGATTCGCGGCAACGCCAAGACGCGGGATCGGGTGATCCGGCGCGAGGTGGTGATCCACGAAGCCCAAAAATACTCCAAGACCGGGATCGAAGTGTCCAAGGCGCGGGTGACCCGGCTGGGCTTTTTCGAGACGGTCGACATTTCGACGGCCCAGGGCAGTCAACCGGACAAGATGGTGGTGACGGTCGAGGTCTCCGAGCGCCAGACCGGAACCTTCCAAGTGGGCATGGGGTTCAGCTCGGTGGAGAACTTCGTCGCCCAGGCGCAGATCACTGAGCAGAACTTCATGGGCCAAGGTCAAACACTGGCCCTCCAGGCGCAGATGTCCAGCATGCGCCAAATCTTCATGTTCAATCTTTGGGAACCCTACTTCCTGGACAGCGAATGGACGTTCGCCTTCAAATTGTTCAACCAGGTGGTGGGGCAGATCGACTACACCAAGGAGTCCACCGGTGGGGAGATCACCTTTGGCCATTCGGTGGGGCTGCCGGATCTCAAGCTCTACCTGGCCTACAACCTGGCGTTCGACGAGGTGAACACCAGCGGAGCAAACTCAGGCCTGCTCATCTCCGGCCGGCAGATCAGCTCGAGTTTCTACAAGCTGCCGCTGGCCTATCTCTTCCGCGAAGGCTGGAACTCGAGCATCGACGTCACCCTGGCCTTTGATAAGCGCAACAACCGCATGTTCCCCACCGAAGGATCGTACAACACGCTTTCAGCGGCGTGGGCCTCCCCGTTGATCGGTTCTGATTTCGACTTCACCCGATACTCGTTGATCTCCCGCTGGTACCTGCCGGTGATCTGGAAACTGGTGCTGCGGTTCAATCTCAATCTGGGCCTGATTCACTCCAACACGTCGGACGGCCTGCCGATCATTCACCGGTATCGCGCCGGCGGCATCATGGATGTTCGCGGGTTCTCGCCATATTCCCTGGGGCCGCGCCTGGCCATTCCCCGAGAGTTCGATCCCAACGCCGAACCCGAAGCATTCGGCGTCAATATCGGTGGAAACCTAAAGGTCGTTTTCAACACGGAGATCGAATTCCCGATTGTCGAGATGGTGGGCATCAAGGGGGTTATCTTTTTCGACGCGGGCAACGTATTCAATCTCGAGGAGACCTGGTGCCAGGCCGGGGGCGCTTCGGGGATGACCGAATTCACCGATCCCTGTAATCAGAATCCGCTGTATCTCCGCACCTCGGTGGGCTTCGGCTTCAGGTGGTTCTCCCCGATGGGACCGCTGCGGTTCGAGTGGGGCTTCCCCACCACCCAGTATCCCACCGAGGAGCCGTATATGTTTCAGTTCACCTTTGGGAACTTCTTCTAAAGAGGAATTTAACCACGAAAAATCAGCGTAAAACGCTAAATAAAATATGTTTCGACAAAGTCAAAACGAGAATGAACGCCAACGAGACAGTGTAGGAAAACTGCTATTTAGGAGTATGACGATGAAAACGCAAAAGATAGTAATCGGCCTCAGTGCTTGCTTGATGGTCGCTGCAATGGCCTCACGGGTCAGCGCCGCTGAGGTGAAGATCGCCTTTGTCGATCTTCGGCGAGCCTTGAATGAAACCAACGAAGGCAAGAAGGAGATGGCCAAGCTCACCAAGCTCAAGACCAATCTGCAAAAAAAGATCGAAAAGAAAGAAAAAAATATCGTCAAGATGAAAGAAGATATCGAGAAGCAGCAAAACGTCTTGACCAAAGAAGCGCTGCAGGGAAAAGCCGAAAATTACTACCGCGAAGTCACCGAATTGCAGCAGAGCTACGCGCAGTTTCAACGGGAGCTGGCCCAAAAAGAGGCCAAGGTGACCCAAGCAATCCTTGGTAAGATGAGCGGCATCCTGGCCCAGATCGGCAAAGCGGACGGTTACACGATGATCTACGATCGCTCATCGGGTGCCGTTGTTTGGGCCCCGACCCACCTCGATCTGACCGACAAGCTGATTCAATTGTACAATACCAAGTACAAAGGCGGCAGCGCCAAAAAGAAAGCCAAAAAGAAATAGTCTTTTTTCCCTTTTTCGCTTGACACTCTCAAATCTAAAATCCTAAGAACAAAGCGTCCATGGAAGACGAACTTCTCGTTTTATATTTTCAAGAAACAATTAGAGGCCCCCGAGCGTGCGGTGCTTCGCAGACACTCAGGAAGGAGAGGGTGTATGACCAAGGACGCATTTAACAAGGTAACGTCGACGAATCCGAATGAGCCTGAATTCCATCAGGCAGTCAAAGAGGTGTTTGATTCATTGATACCCGTCATGGAGAAACACCCCGAGTTTCGGGCGGCAAAGATCCTCGAGCGGATCGCCGAGCCCGAGCGTGTTATTATGTTCAGTGTGCCGTGGGTTGACGATCGGGGCGAAGTTCAAGTCAACAAGGGGTTTCGCATTGAAATGAACAGCGCCATCGGCCCGTACAAAGGCGGACTGCGCTTTCACCCGACGGTCAATTTGAGCATTCTGAAATTCTTGGCGTTCGAACAGATTTTCAAGAACAGCCTGACCACGTTGCCCTTGGGCGGCGGCAAGGGGGGATCGAATTTCGATCCCAAGGGAAAATCCGACAACGAAGTGATGCGTTTCTGCCAGGCCTTCATGCGGGAGCTCTTCCGCCACCTGGGACCAAACACCGACGTACCCGCCGGCGACATCGGCGTGGGCGGCCGGGAAATCGGCTATCTGTTCGGCTCCTACAAAAAACTGGCCAATGAATTCACCGGTGTGCTGACCGGCAAGGGCGGGAACTGGGGCGGCAGCCTGATTCGTCCCGAAGCGACCGGCTACGGTGCGGTGTACTTCGCCGAAGAGATGCTCAAAGCCAACGGCAAAGACTTGAAGGGCAAAGCGTGCCTGATCTCCGGTTCGGGCAATGTGGCCCAGTTCGCCGCCGAGAAAGTGCTCGACCTGGGCGGCAAAGTGGTCACCTTCTCCGATTCGTCGGGATTCATCTACGACGAGCAGGGCATCGACCGCGACAAGCTCGCCTTCGTAATGGAGCTGAAGAACGTCAAACGGGGACGGATTAAGGAATTCGCCGACAAGTACAACAGCGCCGTCTACACCCCCGTCGACGCCAACGCCGACCACAACCCGCTCTGGGGCGTCAAAGCGGACGTGGGGCTGCCCTGCGCCACGCAGAACGAAATCAACGCCAAAGACGCTCAGAACATGATCAACAACGGTGTGATGTGTGTCTCCGAAGGGGCGAACATGCCGACCCAACCCGCGGCGATGGAGCTGTTCCTCGACAAGGGCGTGCTGTTCGGACCGGGCAAGGCATCCAACGCCGGTGGCGTGGCGGTTTCCGGACTGGAGATGTCACAGAACAGTCTGCGCCTCTCCTGGACCCGCGAGGAAGTGGACAACCGACTGCACAACATCATGAAGGCGATTCACAAAAACTCCCTCGAAGCGGCCAAGACCTACGCCAAGACCGACAAAGAGGTCAACTACGTCAATGGCGCAAACATCGCCGGCTTCCTCAAGGTCGCCAACGCCATGCTCGATCAAGGCGTGATCTAGTCGACTCCTCCGACTGACCCACAGTTCTCGTTCCCTGCTTGTTTGCCGTACAGCAATGAACTTCCGCCGGTACTCTGCGGGCCGGGCGACCACTACCCATCCCCCGCTGTCGTCGATCTCAAAGACGCTTCCCTGCTGGGCAAGGGCATGCTGCAACTCGAGGATATTCTCGAGCTGGTCAAACAGTCCAACACCAAGTAGCACCGCTATGGCCACCGGAGAAGAGCGCCCCTTTTTGTAGCGGGCGAATACCAGGTCACCCTTCTATTTTGGGTGTCTGCTATGATCCACGGAGGCGGTTTGCTGGTACCGCGTGCTCGGTTGGCGTTCGATCCATTTCTTCAAATTTTGTGGCGAATGCAGCAATCCCCACTGGAGCTTGGCTTCGGTGGTCTCCCCCAGCAGGTTGACGATGCCCATCGGCACCTCCACCACCACGGCATAGGCCACCAGGGTTCGTCCGTCGGCCTGGGGAAAGAGGCGCCAGTACCCCCGGGTGTCGACAATGTCGTGGGGCCGGTTCTTGACCAGCTGAAACTCGATCGCTCGGTTTTGAATTCGTTGGGTCACGTTGACATGACAAAGCAGGCGCAGCAGCTTATGGCCCATCTCCATCCGGATAAGTGAACTGCGGCCCCGGCGCGCCAGCTCCCTCGCTTCGATTGTTTTGGGAAAGATCTGCGGGTAGGCCTCCCAGTCGAGAATCGCCTCCCACACCACATCGCTCTTTGCATCGATCAGCGCCCAGCTGGTGCCCCCGTACAGACCATCCCGATTGGTGAGTTGCAGCGGTTTGTAGACGGATTTCCCGGCGGCGAGACGGCCCAGCTCATGACGTGAAAATTCAACAGCTGTTGAATCGGCCGCCAAAGTCCCCACACTAAGGACAGTGCAGCAGGCCAATATCGGTGCGAGCTTCTTTTGCATCAAGCCTGCTCGGTTTTACGACGGTGTTCGTCGCTCACCTCAGCTGTAAAAGATAACCCATCATCGACCGATGTCGAGGCTATCCACAGCTATGTATAAAACAACATTTTCGTAATTAAATCAAGCGATTCGGCGAGAAAACCGACCAACCGTTCAAACGGAAAACGATGCTATCGCCACAAAACCGCCAATAAATAAACGAATCCGATCACCTCGGCGTGGATTTTTATTGGGTGCTTTTTTTGGCTGAAGCCGCCCAACCGGAACATGATGAGAAATTGAGCGCAATGCAACATCCGCACACCAATCCCCTCCGGCCCCGCTGGCTGAAATGGATCGGTCAACAGGGCCTCTTGGGGCTCGCCCTGTTCACGACGGCCGGGGCCCTGCTCTTGTGCCTGGGAAATGAGCTGGCCTGGGATGATCAGTTCTTCATCAACGAGCTCGCGGCTCGAGGGGGATCGTTCGACCTGTGGCAGGTGATAACTCAGCCATTTTGGGACAACAGCGCCTCCTCCGAGAGCGGTGAGGGGTTCCTCTGGCGGCCGCTCACCAGTCTGGTACTTCGCTTCCCCCAAGTGCTCTTCGGGGTGACCGCCCTGCCCTACCGGATCGTCTCCCTGCTGTGCTTGGGCGCTTGTGCTGCCGGTTTGTTCGCGGTGCTGGCCAGATTCGGATCAGCGACGAAAACGAACCGACCCACCGGGAATGCGGCCCGCCTGCTGGTGCTCTGCTTCGCCGCCCACCCCTTTGCCGCCGAGGTGCTCTGTTTGGCCAGCAATGCGGCGGATCATCTGGCCGGGGCGTTCATGCTGCTCCAGACCGCGTGGCTCGCCGACCGGTTCACCGGCAAACGCTCTCCCAAGAACGCCCTACCGGTCGTGGCATTGCTCGGATTGTCGGCCTGTCTGTCAAAAGAGCTTGGCGTACTCTCGGTGTTCACACCCCTCTTGGCCGCGGGAATCATCTCCACCGGCGAACCGATCTTCTCCCGCAGGATGATCCCTTGTTGGCTGGCCGCGATCCTGCCGGTGGGACTGTACTTCTCGCTGCGCAGTGCGGTGATCGGCAGTGTCGCTGTGCCATCACTGTTCGATGTTCCGGAATATTCCAGGCTCGTGCTCGCCGGTGTTACCCAACTGAGCTGGCGCGCCGTCGGTCCGATTCCCACGGGCACCCATCTGTCTATTGCCGAAAGCGGCTTTGAAGCCGTCATCGCCATCGGGATTGGCGGGGCACTGCTCCTGGCTGCCGGTATCACCAGTGTACGCCGGCTGTCGGGACAATCGTTCATGTCCGGTACCTTCATCGGCGCGGGTGGAATGCTCGCCCTGTCCCTGCTCTCCGTCGACATCGGCAGCCACTGGATTCCGCTGCGGTACTTTCACCTGCCCTACGGTCTCCTGTTGATCGGCCTCTACCCGGTGATCGCACGCTATCAACAGCGTCGACTGTTTCTTCCCCTGGGGGCGGTCTACATCATCCTACTCAGCGGGCTCTCCTTTGTTCGAGTGAGCGAATGGCAGAATCCGGTGACCCTGTGGCAAGCCGAGCGGCACTACCATCCGACAGCCGCCTACCCGGTGATCAACCTCGCCGCCGCCCTCAACGAGCGCCGGGCCTTCAGCGCCGCCGAGCAGGTGCTGCAATCGATCAATCCCGATACGGCGCTGAGTCCCCCGTTTCGCGCGAAAATCCTCTGTCTGCAGGCCGACATCATCACCCAACGGGACGGAAATCTTCGAGCAGCCGAACAGCTGCTGACCCAGGCGCTCACGCTCTGGCCGGGCCATCTCGACGGCTGGCTCTCCCTCGCCGAGACAAAGGCATTGGCCGACAGCCCCGCCGAGGCCATTGGGGTGCTGGAACGCGCTCGGACCACAGCACGGTTCACCCCCAACCAACACCGCAGGATTGACCAATCGATCCAACGCTATCGCTCGAGAGCGGGTGAGACATCCCACTAATTGTAGCCGACAATCGAGATCGAGGTGATCGCGTAATACCACCCTTTGGTTTGGTGGCTGTCGTAGGCGATGGTGATTCTGGCATCGGCCGACACGGCGGTCCGCAACAGTTGGTAGAGCTCGGCATTTTCCCGGGTGTCCAGAAACAGGTCGTAGTAGGCCGCCGGTGCGATGGCACACAAACTCGAGGGGATGTCCACATGGAGGATGCGGTGCGCATCCGGATTGGCGTGCTTGTTGCTGTGAACGACTATCTTCATTTTACGCACCGGAATATCCTTGCACGAATGCTCTTCCCAGGCTCGCGCCGGGGTCGAAATAACTGCGCCTAAGATGACAAAAACAAGTGTTCTGATGCCCATTCCTCACCCCTGCCGGTGCTCGCCTGCCGGTACTCGGCTGGAAGATGGATTCGACCCATTCAACACCGGTTTGACCGAATCGACTCGATAGTGCCATTTCCACAACAAATTTAACACCCAATATCCAGTTCACTGAAGCGAACCTCTTTTCATTCGAGAGGATTATGGTATAGGCTCGTCTGGCAATTAATGACTGGGGCATTGCCTATTTGAGGCTTAACGAAATGACGTCAGGGAAAACCGGACAAATAATCGACGGACGATATAAAATTATCCGCCTGCTCGGGAAAGGGGGCATGGGGGCGGTCTACCTGGGCCAGCACATGGTCATCGGCAAGCAGGTGGCGATCAAATTCCTGCGAGCCGACCTGACCGACAACAGCGACATGATCGAGCGCTTTTATCGCGAAGCGCGCGCTGCGGCGGAGATCGGTCATCGCAACATCATCGACGTGACCGATGTAGGCCAATATGCCGAGGGTGAGTTCTACCTCATCATGGAGTACCTCGAAGGCCAAAACCTCGCCGAGGTTCTGGCCCGCACCGGTCCCCTGGATCTGGCGACCGCTTGCGGGGTCCTCGAACCGGTGCTGCTCGCCCTCGGGGCAGCCCACGAAAAGGGCATTGTCCACCGGGACTTGAAACCGGAGAACATCTTCCTCGTGCGCGCCAGCTACGGGGATCCGATTATCAAACTGATCGACTTCGGCATCTCCAAGTTTATCCGGGAAACCCGACCCTCCCGCTTGACGCGAACCGGATTCACACTCGGCACCCCGGCCTACATGTCCCCGGAACACGTCCGCAGCCCCAAGTATATCGACCACCGGTCCGATCTCTTCTCCATCGGCGTCATCTTCTACGAGTTGCTGACCGGGTCGCTGCCCTTTGACGGCGACGACTACTACCAACTCCTGTCGAGTATCCTCACCACTGATCCCAAACCCCTGTCGGCCTCGCGCAGTGACCTTCCCGAAAAGGTGAACACACTGATCGCCGGCCTGCTGTCCAAAGAACCGGAACAACGCCCTGAAACCACTACCGCATTGATCGAGGCGATTGGGGCATACGGCAGCGAAACGAAACGGCGACAAGGTCTGGTCCGACTGGTCGAGGGGATTACCAAACCCCACGTGGCCAGCGGCAACCTGGGAGAGCACGTCAACAGCTCCAACGATTTTCGCGCTCCGACACCAATCCAGGAAAAATCGACCCAACTGCGAACACCCAACGGCTGGGCCGAAACCGACACGGGCCTGCGGCGATCGCTCCGTTGGAAGGTCATCTGGATCGCCGTCGCGCTGGCCTGTGCCACAATGGTTGCCCTGGGGGCGTTCTATCTGGGAACCCGATATCGATCCGCCCCGGCTGACCCGCTCCCCCCTCGAACAGAGCACTCCCCGGCGGAGAACTCCCCTGACCGCACTTTGCCGACACACACCGAACAACAGCGCGCCGAAGTGCCCCAACCGGGGACCAGCTTGACCTGGTTGCGCTGCGTCGGCGGCACCAAATGGGACGGCAATGCGTGTGCCGGCGCTCGTTTGGAGCTGAATTGGAACCAGGCCTCGGTCCATTGTCCGGCCGGCTATCGCCTACCCACCAGAGCTGAGTTTATCGAGCTTTTGGGGGGGTGTGATCCATCGAGCACCAGTGGTGAGGTCGGGCACTGCGCCAGTTGCGGGAAAAGTGAACCCTGCAGCGCGCTGTTCGGCGACGACAAGGGCTGGTACTGGACGTCGACGGTCGGCCGGCCCGATCGGGCCTGGTTCGCCAGTTTTTCCGACGGCTATGTGAGCCATTTCAATGTCGCCAATCGGTGCAATGTCCGCTGTGTCCGCGCCGCCTCGCCAGTCGTTAGCAGTGACTGATGGTATCATGTCCCATCGAATCCCATTGGTATCACTCGCTGTGCTCTTGGGCTTCGGGCTGGTTTGGTTTGTCGCCGGAGGCAACCGGGCGGTCGTTCAACACCCCCGGCCGGTGTTCATGTCCGTCATCTTTCTCGGCGACACACACCCGGGTGACAACTATCAGGAGAGCCGAGCCCGCCGCGGCCGGATCAACATTCTCGAGCGGTTCGGCTATGGGTTCTCGTTCACCAGGCTCCAAGCACTGTTGAGCAGCGCGGATCATGTGGTGGCCAACTTGGAGACACCTCTGAGCACGGCGCGGGAGCACCGCCTGCCGAACAAACCCTACATTCACTGGTCCGACGGAAAGCGCAGTTCAAAGGTGCTCCGCGACATCGGCGTCGACGCGGTATCCCTGGCCAATAACCATACGATGGATCTGGGCGTCCAGGGACTCGAGGACACCATCACCGCTTTGGAGCACCACGGCCTCGAGTGGTTCGGAGCCGGATTGACCGAAGAGCGCGCCCTTGAGCCGCTCACCTTGAGGCCGCCGGCAACAGCACCTCAAGCGCGCATCGACATACTCAGCGGCTTCGAGCACCGGGGCAACTACGACGAGAAGTACGGCTTCTACGCGGCAGGCGACAAACCGGGGGTGGCCCCGCTGAAAAAAAAGGGGGTTGGCCACATCGTCCGCAGCTGGCGAAAAAACAACCGACAGGGGTATCTCATCGCCTTTCCCCATTGGGGGAAAAATTATATGTGGCGCACCGGCCACCAGCGCAAGTTGGCCAAGCGCCTGATCAAAGCAGGGGTCGATCTGGTCATCGGTCACGGCGCCCATCGATTTCAGGAAATCGAACGGTACCAGGGCCGGTTCATCCTCTACAACTTGGGCAATTTCGTGATGAACTCGCGGGGGCGATACGGCAAACTGAATTCCACCCCCTACAGCATCATCGCCAAACTCGAATTGAGCCGGGACACCGGGGAGTTGAGAAAACGCCTCAAGCTCTACCCGATCAACAGCGACAACCGCACATCAGGGTTTCAGCCCTACCTGCTCAAAGGGGTGGAATTCAACCGGTTCTCGTCCCTCCTGCTGGAGAGGAGTGACGCCGATCTGGTCCAAGCAGGGCTGATCAAACGCAGCCGGGATCGGTTCGGCGAGTACCTGTACATCGATTTGGACTGAGCCATGGAGCCCCCTCCCTCGCCCTTCCCTCGCCCTCCCCCGGTGGACAATTGGACGTTGGGGGAGGGAACCAGATGGGATCGGTGGTGTAACCAATGGAAAACTCTGTTTCCCTCACCCTCCC
>JANQET010000393.1 GCA_028278265.1 Myxococcota bacterium | reverse complement strand
CACCACTCGTGCTGCTACGGGCTGCGTCATGCCTTGTTTGACCTATTACAACCCTTTTACAACACCCTCCTGATGGAGAGGGGGCCAGGGGGTGAGGTCCCCGAGCCAGGGGCTGACGCCCCGCTTGTCGGGATCAGCACCGTACGGTACTCTCACCAAAAAGGAGAACACTCCCGTGGACCAAGCACTCAAACCGTTTCACCCGTTGACCCGGGCCTGGTTTACCGAACGATTTGGTAATCCCACCTCGGCCCAATGTCTGGCCTGGCCCCGAATCGCCGCCAATGAACACGTTTTGGTCATTGCCCCCACCGGTAGCGGCAAAACCCTGACCGCCTTTCTCTGGGCGATTGATCAGCTGCTCACGGGTCGTTGGGGTGCAGGTGAGGTTCGCGTGCTCTACATTTCGCCGATGCGCGCTTTGAACAACGACATCCGGCGCAACCTGATCATGCCCCTCGACGAGCTCAGCGGAGCCTTTGCCAAAGAGGGCCTTCCCGTGCCGGCCATTCGCGCGATGACCCGCAGCGGCGACACCACCCAATCGGATCGCCAAAAGATGCGACGCCGGCCCCCGGAGATCCTGATCACCACGCCGGAGAGCCTGAACATCATGCTCACCGGAGCGACCGGGGCCCAGCTGTTCACCGGCCTGAAAACGGTAATACTGGATGAGGTGCACGCGGTAGTCGGTTCCAAACGCGGGACCCATCTGATCACTGGGGTCGAACGGCTGGTTCGCCTCTCCGGCGAGTTTCAGCGCATCGCTCTCTCGGCAACGGTCAATCCCAAGGAGGCGGTGGCCCCGTGGATCGGCGGCTATACCAAAACCGGGACCGGTGGTGAGCCCCACTACGACCCCCGGCAGGTCCGCACCGTCGAAGCGCGCCAAAAGAAGACCTACGCCATTGAAACCCATTACTCCAAGCCACCGGTCCCGCCGGCCGAGGCCCACTCCGGGGACAATCCGATTTGGCAGACCGTCGCCGACCGGGCCGCCCGTCGCATCGCCGACAACCGATCCACCCTCGTCTTTGCCAACAGCAGACGAGGGGTGGAGCGCATGGCCCGGCTGATCAACTCGACCAGTGACACCCAGCCGGTCTATGCCCATCACGGCTCCCTGGCCCGGGAGATCCGCGAAGTGGTCGAAGAGCGGCTCAAAGAGGGCCAGTTGCAGGGCATCGTGGCCACCAACTCCCTCGAGCTGGGCATCGACATCGGCGCGATCGACGAAGTGCTCCTGGTGGGTACGCCCCCGTCGGTGTCGTCGACCGTTCAGCGCGTGGGTCGCGCGGGCCACGGGGTCGGTCAAACGAGCCGGGGTCAGTTGTACCCGTTACACGCCGAGGATATCATTGACGCCGCTGTAGCCGTCCCGGCGATGTTGTCCGAACAGATCGAGCCGCTGCTGCCTCCTGAAGCCCCCCTCGATGTGCTGGCCCAAATCCTGCTCTCGATGACCAGTACCGAGCAATGGTCGTTGGACGAGCTGTTCAACTTCATTCGCTGCATGGCCCCGTATCACGAGCTCTCCCGCGGGTTGTTCGATCTGGTGGTGGAGATGCTCGCCGGCAAGTACGCCGGCACGCGGGTCGCCGCCCTCAAACCGAGGGTGGCGCTCGATCGGTTGAGCCATACCGTGCGGGCCAGACCGGGAGTGGCTCGAATCCTCTACGCTTCGGGAGGCACCATCCCCGATCGGGGGTATTTCCGCGTCCGCCTGTCGGACAGCGGGTCGGTGATCGGTGAGCTCGACGAGGAGTTCGTCTGGGAACGCAGCAATGGGGATGCCATCACCTTGGGGGTGCAATCCTGGCGGGTCAACGGGATCAGCCAGAACGATGTTTGGGTCACTCCCACCGGCTCCGCAGCACCGACGGCCCCCTTCTGGCGCTGCGAAGATCGGTTCTCCACCTTCTGGTTCGCCGATCAGCGGGGACGGTTCCTCGAACAGGCCGAGGCCGCGCTCTCTCGAGCCGATGCGGGGGAGGAGATCACCGGTTTCGAGCAAACCCTGACCACCGAACGCAAACTCGACCCGCCCGCAGCGACCGAGCTGATGCGCTACCTGCGTTCCCAACGCACTGCCACCGGGACCGCCCTGCCCCACCGGCACCATTTGGTCGTCGAGCACGCGGGATACACCAACCAGGCCGGTGCCAAACCGCTGACCGTCCTGCACACCACCTGGGGCGGCCGGGTCAACCGTCCGCTGGCCCTGGCCCTGAGTGCCGCCCTGGAGCAACGGCACGGTCAGGTGGTGGAGGTGGCTTACGACGAGGGATGCGTCGCCGTGGAACTGCCCGAACCCTGTTCAGTGGCCGATTTGTTCGATCCTCTCGACAGCGCGGATCTGGAGCAGCTCGTGCGCGACAAACTGGAGAGCACCGGTTTTTTCGGCGCCCATTTCAGGTAAAACGCCGCCCGGGCGCTGCTGTTGCTTCGCGCGGGATTCGATCGGCGGACCCCCCTCTGGCTCACCCGCCAACGGGCCAAGGAGCTGCAGACCGCCGTGGGCAAGTACACCGATTTCCCGATCCTACTCGAGACCTGGCGCACCTGCCTTAGGGACGAAATCGAGTTGTCCAACCTGGCCGCCCTGCTCGACGAGGTGCGAAGCGGCCACATCACAATCAGCGAAGTCTCTACGCCGGCCCCCTCTCCGTTTGCCGCCGAGGTGGTCTGGCGCCGTACCGGGGAGTTGATGTACGAGGATGACACCCCCACCGGTCCGGCCTCCTCGCTCAGCGCCGATCTGATCCAGGAGGTGGTCTTCGCCCCCCACCTTCGGCCCAAAATTGCTGTAGCCACCGTCCGAACCCTGGCCCAAAAGTTACACCGCACCGCCCCGGGGTACGCCCCGCGGGACCCAGCGGAGCTCATCGAATGGATCAAAGAGCGGCTGCTCATTCCCCTCGATGAATGGCGCGATTTGTTGGCAGCAATCGAGCGGGATCATCAACTCGAGGCCGATCCACTGGGAGAGGCGATCGCCAGGCGGGTGGTCGGCGTCGCGATAGAGGAACCCCGCAACGTCTGTTTCATCTGTGCCGCCGAATCGTTACCCCGATTGCGCAAGGCGCTGGACTGGTCCGCAGAGACATACCTCGTTTCACCGAAGCTCGATGGCACAGCCGCTCCCCGGGAGCTGCTCGAGGAGATCGACACCCTGGCCGCGCAAACCGCCGAGCAGATCGGCACCCCGGATGAGGAGCTGTCCGGTTTTCTGGCAGAGTGGCTCCGGTTCTACCCCCCGCTGAGCCTGCCGCTACTCGCCCGGACCCTCGAGGTCGAACCGGGGGCGCTCGCCAGGGCGGTGGATCACCTTCAGCGGGAACGCCAAGTGGTGGTCGACGAGCTGACCACGGCCGGCCAGGGACTCGAGGTGTGCGACCTACGCAACCTGGCCCGGTTGTTGCGCATGACCCGAGCGGCCGCCAAACCGTCGTTCGAGCCGGTTCCCCTGGACCGACTGCCGTTGTTTCTCGCCGAGCACCAACGGCTCGGCGAGCCCGGGGAACAGGCCGAGCTGCAGGAGACGTTGGAGCAGTTGTTCGGCTACCTCGCCCCGGCCGGCATGTGGGAGGAGGAGATCTTTCCCGCGCGGTTGCCCGACTACCAGCCGGCCTGGCTGGACGCCTTGATCTCTGGCACGGATCTGATGTGGTACGGACGGGACAAGCGGCAGATCGGGTACGCCCTCGCCGAGGAGCAGGAGTTGGTCGCCACAGCCGAGTGCCCGAATCCTGCCGACGAAACCGCGTTGAACCGGCTGATGCCCGACCGTCCGGGCCGCTTCACCGTCACGGATCTGCTGACCGAAAATCCCGGCCTGACCTCGGCCGACCTAATGGCACGCCTGTGGCAGCTGACCTTTGCCGGACTGATCACCAATGACTCGTTCGCCGCTGTGCGCAAGGCCGTTCTCAATGACTTCAAAGAAGGGCAGAACCCACCGACCGCCCCCTCCGGTCGGCCGTCCCGTCGCGGACGGTTCGCCCGTTGGCAGGCCACGCGCACGTTCGACGGCAGCTGGCACCGTATCCCGCCAGCGCTCGACGGCGAAGATCCACTCGAGCGCGAGGAGCTGAACCGGGAACGGGCCCGGTTGTTGTTGGAGCGCTACGGTGTGTTGTTTCGCGAGCTCCTGGCGCGGGAGATCCCGACCCTTCAATGGAGGGCGCTGTTTCGCACCCTGCGGCTGATGGAGCTCTCCGGCGAGGTGGTCGGCGGACACTTTTTCAGCGGTTTAAAGGGACTGCAGTTCATCACCCACGGTGCGCTACAACAGTTGAGCCATAGCCTTCCCGAAGACAAGATCTACTGGACCAACGCCGCTGATCCCGCCTCGGCCTGCGGTCTGGGATTGGAATCCCTCGACCTGCCCCAGCGGGTGATCACCTCCCATCTGGTTTGGCACGGCCGCCGGTTGGTGGTGATCTCCAAGCGACGGGGCAAGATCCTCGAGATTCGCGTTCCCCCGGATGATGCCCACCTGCCCCAATATTTCGGCTTTCTCGAATCCCTGCTCACCCGCCCGACCAATCCCCTACGAGCGGTCACTATCGAATCGATCAACGATTCCCGCGCCGCCACCAGCCCATACTGCGAGGTATTGGTATCCCTGTTCGATACGACCCGAGATCACCGGGTGGTGCGCTTGTCCAAACGGTATTGATCTCCCGGACTTCCCCGGCACTTCACTTCAGCCGATTTTTGGGGTAGACATTCTTTTCAGAAGAATTAAATGAGATTCTGCCAGAATTATTGACGCGCATCACTCGCGATTTCATTAGCCAAAGGGGTCGATATGGACAACGACATAAAAACCATGAAATTTGAGGCAGAGACCAAGAAGCTGCTCGACCTGATGATTCACTCATTGTACTCGAGCAAGGAAATCTTTCTGCGAGAACTGATCTCCAACGCATCCGACGCCCATGACCGGCTTCATTTCGAAGCGATCACCAACGAGGCGCTCAAGGACGCGGTCGAGGAGCCCGCAATTCGACTCTCCGTGGACAAGGACAAGCGCATCCTGACCATCTCCGACAACGGCATCGGGATGTCCAAAGAAGAAGTGCAGACCAACATCGGCACGATCGCCAAGTCCGGCACCAAGGAGCTGTTCGAGAAGCTCAAACAGAGCAAGGTCGAAGAGTTGCCCACCGAGCTGATCGGCGAATTCGGTGTCGGGTTCTACTCGGCGTTCATGGTCGCCAACCGGGTCACCCTGGTCACCCGGCGGGCCGGTGAGCAAACCGCCACCCAGTGGGAGTCCAAGGGGGACGGAACCTATTCGATCAGCGACGGGGAGCGGGATGCCCCCGGCACCACGATCGCCCTGCACTTGAAACCCGCCGACGCGGATGACGGTCTCGACGACTTCACCGAAGAGTGGGTGCTCAAGCGCATCGTCAAGCAATACTCCGATTTTGTGCGCTACCCGATCATCCTACCGGTCAGCCGGGAAAAAGAGGAGGACGGGAAAAAGGTCACCGAGGTGGAAGAGGAGACGCTCAACTCGATGAAGGCGATTTGGCTGCGCCCCGAAGCCGAGGTCAAAGAAGAGGAGCACAAGGAGTTCTACAAGCACATCTCCCACGATTGGCAAGAACCGCTCAAGCACATCGCGATGAAGGCCGAGGGCCGCTTCGAGTATCAGGCGCTGCTCTACATCCCTTCTCACGCACCGTTCGACATGTACTACAGCACCTTCAAATGGGGCCTGCAGCTCTATGTCAAAAACGTCAAAATCCTGGAAAACGCCGAAGACCTGCTGCCCCCCCACCTGCGCTTCATCAAGGGGGTGGTCGACTCCCCGGACTTGCCGCTCAACGTCTCCCGGGAGCTGTTGCAGCATTCCCGTCAGATCACCCAGATCAAGAAATCCCTGACCAAGAAGGTGCTGGACACCCTGAAGTACCTCAAAGAGACCGACGAGGAGAAATACAACGGGTTTTACAAGGAATTCGGCGCCGTGCTCAAGGAGGGGGTCAGCTCTGATTTCGAGAACAAGGATCGGATCACCGAGCTGTTGCTCTTCGAATCGTCGAACGACCCGGAAAAGCTCACCTCCCTGGCCGACTACGTCTCCCGGATGAAAGAGGACCAAGAGGAGATCTACTACTTGACCGGTGAGTCCCGGCAGGTGATCGAGAGCTCACCCCACCTGGAGGCGTTCAAGGAGCGCGGGCTCGAGGTGCTCTACCTGACCGACCCGGTCGACGAGTTCATGATGGGGACGTTGACCGAGTACAAAGAGAAAAAAATGCGCTCAGTGGGCAAGGGGGATGTGGAGCTGGGCACCAAGGACGAAAAGGAGCAGGCCCAAAAGGAACTGGAGGACAAGTCCAAGCAGTTCTCCGATTTTTTGAAGGCGGTGCAAAAGGAGCTCGACGATCACGTCAGCGAGGTACGGCTCTCCAAACGGTTGACCGAGTCGGTCTCTTGCTTGGTCGGGACAGAAGCGGATCTCAGCCCCCACATCGAGCGCCTGCTGTCCAAGAACAAGGTCGATGTGCCCGCCCACAAGCGGATCATGGAGATCAACCCGGATCACGAGATTGTGCAAAAGCTCAAGGCGAGATTCGACGTCCGACCGACCGATCTGGAGCTGGCCGATCACGCACAGCTGCTCTACGGGCAAGCACTGTTGGCCGAAGGATCCCCGCTACCCGATCCGGCTACCTTTGCCACCTTGGTCTCCAAACTGTTCGTCCGCAGTTTGTAAAAGTTCTCCATATCCAAAAAAAACCTTTAATCCCTTGGCGAACGGTCTCCAACAGTCATACTGTGTGTGGGGTGACGAAAACCTTTTTACCATTTCACGCGGCGATCCTCGCCCTCGCGCTACTGCTGTTGCCCTGCACCGGGGATGCGGTTCGCGTCCGCCCCATCGATCGGGTGAGACTCCGCGCAGCCCTCAGCTGCGATCGCGCCACGCTGCAGGGTACCGTGGCCTACCCGATTCACAACGAGACCAATGCGCCGCTCGAAGCGGTCGCGTTGTGGCTCTATCCCAATCGATTCGCCGAGCCCAACCCCGGCTTGGACGACCGGATGATCAAGTGGATTTATCCCGCCGGAGCGACTCAGGGGAAGATCACAATTACCGCAATGGGCTGGAACGGTGAGCCGCTCGGAATGGACCGCTTGTCGACGCTCCCCATGCCCGAGGGAGGTACACCGGCGAACGTGAAAGAGGCGATCGCCCGGGTGACGCTCCCCCGGCCCTTGCGCCCCGGTGAGAGAGGACATTTGGCCCTCGAGTTCACCGTGACGATTCCCAAGCGACGGGGCCGCTTCGGCCGTTGGCGGGGCACGGTCAGTTTGGGGGGGGAGTGGTTTCCCCGGTTGATGAGAGACCGGTCCGGGCGAGTGCCATTGGCTGCGGTGAATTCGCTCATCGCCGACGTGGAGCTCACCGTGCCCGACGGTCACGGCGTCGTGTTGAACCGACAGGTCTTTGCCCCCCGGCATCCCTCCCCACCGATTCGGCTCACCACCGCCGTGGAAGACGGGCTGAGTCTGGTGATCATCCGGCAGATGCAGGTGTACGAACGGCAATTCGATTGGGGCAAGGCGATCTTCGTCAGTCAGCTCGATACCAAGCCGGACACCGGTCGGCCACCTCCTGATGAGGACGGTTCGGGTTTGTTTCAGATCGTCTCCACACCCCATCGGGTGATGTGGGTGGTGGACAACACCGCGAAGTTGCTGCAGTCGGCGGCTCCGACGCTCAGCATCGACGAGCCGTTTGTCGTGGTGTCGGTGCCGGCGTGGGATCGGATGGTACAGGCCGGTCCGGGAATGATCCTGCTCTCCAATCGCATCTGGCAGATCATCCCCGTCAAAGCGGGCCTCTGGTTTCACGACTTGGCGTTGGTAGGCGCAGTAGGGGCAGAACTGGCGCGCTGGTGGGGAGACTCCCACCGCCCGCTCGCGCTCCGCGCGATTGACGCCGAAATGATCGGCGGATACCTGGCTCAGCGTTATTCGGCCGAAGTTCACAAACAGCGACGCAGCGTCGAAGAGATCGTCAGCTTTGCCTCGTTCCTCCCAGCAGTGGACAATTTTCTCTATGCCCCCCAAAGCCCCTTCAAGGAGGTCTATTTCAAACCGATCGAAGAGCCCGATCCCCTGCGCGATGAACCCTGGCGATTCAGAAACCGCTTCCCCCGGGGACGCCGGGTGCTGGCCAAGTTGATCGACCTCAAGGGGGAAGAGGAGACCAGGCGGTTGATCGGCGATGCCCTGCGGGAGAACAGGGAATTGACCCGAGCGATCGTCGACGAGTTGGGCCCAGATGGACCATCGTTTTTCGAGCAGTGGTTCGGCGACTATCCCCGGGTCAACTACCGCCTGGGCCAGGTGGAGGAGATTTCCCTCGAAAACGGCCGTATCCGCCACCGGGCCGAGATCATTCGCCAAGGGGAGCCGATTACCGAGCCGGTGACGGTTCGCTTCACCGACGAGCAGAGCCAAGTGGCCGACGTGGTCTGGCACGCCGATGGATCGCGAGGAGAGGTGGAGTGGATTTCCGACGCACCGCTCGACCAGGTTCAGATCGATCCGGATCGACGGCTCGTCGAGTCCCCTGAGCTGACCGCCGGACATCCTCTGGCCGACAACCAGAACGAGCTGCCCTGGCGCCCTCCTTTGCTCAGTCGGGTGTTGATCTGGGGCGACCCGGTGGCCCGCGAACCCTACGTGGTGGCCACCTTGGGCCTACGACGGCGGTACGACATCACCCACTCATTCTGGCTCGACGGCCACTACCGGCCCACCGGCTACGGGGGATTTCTCGCCTATCGCTACTCGTTCGGACCCAAACGCACCCTCAACGCCCGGTCGTGGCACTGGGGCCCCAACCTGTCGGTCGATCGCCACCGACCGGTGGACGAAGCGAACATCGCCTTTCCCGAGAACACCCGCTTCGGGGCGACGATGACCTCGTTGGGCCTGTCCTTGGGCCACGACAACCGCGCCTACTTCCACGATCCCTTGGACGGGGTCTCGTTCTCGGTGTCTGCCCGATACCTGGTCGGCCAGGCCGATGACGATCGGGTGGTGCAGGCGAGTCGTTTCACCGCGCGCGTGTTCAGCCTGTTCTCGCCGACCCATCGGCACACCTTTGCCTGGTACGGGGGTGCATTGAGTGTGATCGGTGAACCGGTCGCCGCCAATCTGGTTTCCCTCTCTGATCGGCAATTGCTCCGGGGGTTCGAGTTGAGCGAGACCTACGGGCGAATCGGGGCCTACACGGTGCTCGAATACCGACACACCCTCTTCAGCACAGCCCAGGTCGACATCCCCTTCATGTCGGGCAAACCGGTGTTTGCCTCGTGGATTGAGCGGGTTCAGGGAGTGCTTTTTGCCGGAGCGGGGACGGTCACCAGACCCGATGGTTTCAAAGGTCTGTTCACTGCAGATCGCCTGTTCACCGAGGTGGGCTATGGCCTGCGGCTCCACTCACTGGTCTTCGGCGCCTACCAATACCTGGTGGGGGTCGACTTCGCCGTCCCCCTGACCCCGCTGAACCGGCGCGTCGACGTGGTGCAACCGGACGGTTCAATCGCCTCGCGGAAGCGCGCGCCGTTCAAGCTGATGTTGGCGATGACGCAGACGTTTTAGGCGCCTCCCCTTCCCTGATAGGCAATTTTGGAACTAGAACCGTTTGAAGCATTCCATAACCTCCCTGATGCCCCCTCCCTCGCCCTCCCCCGGTGGACAATTGGACGTTGGGGGAGGGAACCAGATGGGATCGGTGGTGTAACCAATGGAAAACTCTGTTTCCCTCACCCTCCC
>JANQET010000388.1 GCA_028278265.1 Myxococcota bacterium | reverse complement strand
GGACCTTGAATGGAATTTGCCTCTCTGGATTCATCGCCCTCAGAAAGGAAGAATACACGATGCGCACAAATTGTGAAATTTTAATACGAGATATAATTGCGACGATTATAGTCGGTTTGGGTGTCATTGGTTGCTTTACAGAAAATAA
Source organism: Myxococcota bacterium (assembly GCA_028278265.1). Classification (GTDB taxonomy): domain Bacteria; phylum Myxococcota_A; class Polyangia; order JAAYKL01; family JAAYKL01; genus JANQET01. The sequence continues at coordinate 17,846 of JANQET010000388.1, read as the reverse complement.
ACTGGACGGGCCGGATAGCGGATCCGATGCTTCCGGTGATACGGATGCAGATACCGACTCCGATTCGGATGCTGACACGGATATGGATGCTGACGCTGATACGGATACGGATTCGGACACGGACGCGGATTCGGACACGGACGCGGATGCCGATTCAGATTCGGACAGTGATGCAGATATGGATACAGACACCGACGCCGACGCTGACACAGATTCAGATTCGGATTCAGATACCGATATTGACACGTCGCCGCCTCAGATTGTTTTAACCATTCCTTCATTGGATGCTCATGATGTTGCTCAAACTACGACAGTATCGGTTGAATTCGATGAACCTATCAACTCAGTCACGCTGAATACAGATAGCTTCTCTATCGTTGATCAGACTGGTGCATCAATAAGTGGTTCCGTCGACTCTACGTCAACAGGTGGAACCTTCACGCCGGACTCAATTTTATCCCCCGATATGATCTACACTGCATCGATTATGACAACCGTAACGGACTTGGCCGGCAATCCGCTTGCTGACGAATATACTTGGGGGTTCTTAACATCACCTAGAGCGTGGAGTGCAGCCGTGCCGATTGGATCCGTTGAATCAGGGACAGGTAATCCCCGTGTCGCAGTAAGCGGTTCAGGAAATGCAACAGCGATTTGGAAATGTGAAGATGACAATATGGTTTGGTCCAATTGGTACGAGAAAGGAAACGATTGGCGCGATGCCAGAGTTATCGGTACCGAATTCAATTCTGCATCTTACCATAACATTGCCATGGATCTGACCGGGAATGCGTTTGCTATATGGCAGGATGAGTTTGATGTCCGGGCAATTCGTTTCAAAGAAGGACAGGGATGGCTAACTAGCGAGATAATAAGTTCTGGGGTTGGCGTCTCAAGTGTTCCTCATGTGGCGATGAATTCAACAGGAGATGCGGTAGCAGTTTGGCAACGTGGTGATATGGCTTGGTCCAGTCAATACACACAGAATAATGGTTGGAATATGGAAGTAACACTTGAGTGTGATTTCGCTCTTCAGCCCTTTGTGGCAATGAGCGACAACGGTAGCGCTGTTGCGATTTGGGCCTACAATACAGATATTTGGGTCAGTCACTATGATGAGGATTCGGGATGGGGAGCAGCCTTGGTGATTGAAACAGAAAGTCGGAGTGCAAAAACTCCAAGGATTGCGTTAGACGCCTTAGGCAACGCAGTTGCTGTCTGGACACAGTCTGACGGAGATCGCGAGAAAGTTTGGTACAATTCGTACACAGAGAATCAAGGTTGGGATGCCGCTGACTTTTTTGAAGCCGGGGAGAACGACGCGACTGATCCGCAAATTGTGATGGATAATGCTGGTAATGGTGTTGCAGTGTGGACTCAAGATGATAGTATTTGGAGTAGTCACACCAACACTGGCCAGGATTGGAGCGTCGCGCAAACTATTAGCAAAGAGGGCGAACCAGCGACTTCTCCACGGGCGGCGATAGACGATGCGGGAAATGCTATCGTTGTTTGGCAACAATCAGACGGCACTCGCACGAACATTTGGTTCAATCGATATATAATCGATAAGGAATGGCAGGGCGCCAGAACTATTGAATCACTTCCGGGTATCGCAATAGCACCACAGGTTGGAATGGATGCATCTGGTGACGCTGTGGCAGTTTGGATACAACGGGTCGCGGGAATAGGGAATAGAGTTTATGCTAGTTTGTACCAAGGCCTGAGTCGCAATGTCCGTCCCATTCTTCGTTAATAGTTAAAACGAGAACGTTCCTAGCCTTCCCAGCCAGCGACACGGGCCATCAACCACCAGAATGCTTTGGCTTTATGTACGCAATTGAGTCTTCGAAAGTAGTCATCAGTCCCTATGGCAGCGTTGTATCCGGAGTGCGGACATTTGGGTAACGTTAGACATTCTCCGGTGTGTTGATCCGGGGTGCATCCAGGATCGGGGACTGGACAATCTTCAGGGTGTGTTTCGCACCAGTCAATGCACCAGTCGCATTCATCGATGGTACCCAGATGGGGATTGCCATCGGGATCGTGGGTATCGATATCCAAGAAATCGAACAGCACCTTTTTACCGTCAATCACATGCTGGCGAATCTTCTCGTTGTTGGCCAGTAAGTTGGGATAGATGTTTTCATCATCGATCGTGAATGTGTGGGAGGTCATGTAGAAGATCGTTACTTCCGGGAACTCCCCTTCAAGCTTGGTCAGAGCGTCCAAGTAGCTTTGCACATAGGGTCGATCCGGATTGTGAATGTCCACGCTGATCAACTGATCGCACCAAGTCCACATGGTGAAATCGAACATCGGTGCCCGCTCCAGGCTGAGCACGGCCCTTGTTTTGTCTAATCCGACCGGATCCGACCAGTAGCCGTCCGGTTCGTACATGATGCCCGAACTGTCTTCGTATCGGCGCACACCGGGGGGATCCTCTTGAGGCGGGAGCCCTGGATCGTTTCCGTAGTGATAGCGCACCAAGTCCTTGTACTTGGGGTTTTGATACTCGAGAAATTCCATTCCGGCAGTGACTTGGCCGCCATGAGATTGACGGGCGTAATAAAAAGCTTTTTGTTTCACGGTATCGATCCAGATGTCCGGAATGTCATTAAACCAGCGAACAGCTCGGTGATCGGCGATAATCGGACCTGGGGGATCCCCATCCGTGTCCGTGTCTGTGTCTGTGTCCGCGTCCGTGTCGGTGTCCGCGTCGGTGTCCATATCGGTGTCGGTATCGGTATCGGTATCTGTGTCCGTATCGGTATCGGAATCACTGTCACCGTCCGTATCAGAGTCTGAGTCTGAGTCAGTATCCGTGTCGGTATCGGAGTCACTGTCTCCATCCGTATCTGCGTCACTATCCCCATCCGCATCGGTGTCCGTATCGCTATCGGCGTCGGTGTCCGTGTCACTGTCGGTGTCCGTGTCACCGTCTGCGTCAGCGTCCGTGTCGGTATCGCTGTCGGTGTCAGTGTCACTGTCACTGTCGCTGTCCGTGTCGCCGTCAATGTCTGTGTCGGTGTCCGCATCACTATCCGTGTCACTGTCGGCATCGGTGTCCGCATCGCTATCAGCGTCATTGTCCGCGTCGGAATCCCCATCCGTGTCCGTGTCGGTATCCGCATCGGAGTCCGCGTCTGTATCGCCGTCTGCCGTGCCTGCGTCAGGGTTGGATTGGACTTTTGTATCCTCCGAACACCCAGCCCCGAAAAAAAACAGACTGCTTACCACGGCAATCCACATTGTTCCCCACTTGCCATCACGAGTCATCACTTGCCTCCTTTACGTCACTACACTGAAGGATCACGTACCCATCGGTTGATGGGGGCAACCCTTTACCTGGATTTGCCGTCCCAACCGGCCAATCGGGCCATCAGCCACCAGAACGCTTTGGCCTTGTGTACGCAGTTAAGCTTTCTAAAATAATCGTCGGTTCCGGGCGTAGCGTCACCCCCGGAGTGGCGGCACTTGGGTAGTCTGAGACACTCTCCCGTGAGATCGTCGTCCCCGCAGTCCTCAGCTGGGATGGGACAATCCTGAGGGTGTTGAGCGCACCAATCGATACACCAATCGCATTCATCTGAAGTACCGAGATGAGGATTACCATCTGGATCGTGAGTATCAATATCCTCAAAATCAAAGAGCACTTTGTGATTTTCAAGCGCAAAATCCCTTATTTTCTGATTATTTGCTGCTAGATTAGGATAGATTTGATCAGAGCCATCGGTCCATGTGTGAGCAGTCATATATATGATGTCGATATCCGGGTATTCGTTCTCCAACTTAGAGAAACTATTCAAATAGCTCTGAACGAATGGTCGATCCGGATCGTGGATGTCTACACTGATCAGCTGATCGCACCAGGTCCAGGTGGTGAATTTGAACATTGGCGCTCGTTGCAGGTCGAGCACCGCTCTTGTTCTGTTCAGGCCAACGGGATCCGACCAATATCCATCAGGATCGTACATGCCATCGCCGTCATCATAACTACGCACACCAATTGGATCTTCCTGTTCGGGGAGTCCGGGCCCCCCTTCATAGTGAGTTTTGACCAAGTGTTTGTATTTTTGGTCCATATTTTGCAGAAAATCCATTCCGCTCGTCAATTGCGATCCATGCGACTGACGGGCATAATAGTAAGTCAGCTTTTTGACCTCCTCGATCCACGGGTCCGGAATCGATTCGAATGCCCTGATTGCCCGGTGATCCGCTACTATTGCGCCGTCGCCGTCCGAGTCGGAATCCGAGTCGCTGTCACTGTCACTGTCACTGTCGCTGTCCGTATCTGCGTCAGTGTCACTATCCGCATCACTGTCGGTGTCAGTGTCGGTATCGCTGTCGCTATCCGTGTCCCCGTCCGTGTCGGTGTCGGTATCCGTATCTGCGTCGCCGCCATTGCCGCCGTCAGGCGGTGCCTCCTTGGCGTCATCGCTACAGGAAACAGCAAGCGACAAACAACAGACCAGCCAGACGCTATGCGCTCCCCGGCATCTCAAAATCCACGATGACCTCATAGAAATCTCCTTCGGATATTATTTTGCTTTCGTCAATTACCGTCCCAACCGACCATCCGGGCCATCATCCACCAGAACGCCTTTGCCTTGTGAACACAATTGTACTTTCGAAAATAGTCGTCCGTGCCCGGTTTGGCGGTGCCTCCGGAATGTCGACAGTCGGGAAGCCTCAGACATTTTCCAGTGCGGTCTTTCAAACCACAGGATGACGCAGGTTTCGGACAATCCTCGGGGTGGCGTTTGCACCAGCCGATACACCAGTCGCATTCGTCCGAGGTGCCGAAATGGGGGACACCATTCGGATCATGTGTGTCAAGATTCTCAAAGTCAAAAAGCACTTTGTTGTGCCGAATCGCGTACTCGCGAATCTTTCGATTGTTTGCCGCGAGATTGGGATAGATGCTGTTCTTGTCCCCGGTCCAAGTGTGTGCGGTGTTGTAAACCACGATCACCTCGGGAAACTCGGACTCCAGTTTCTCCAAACTGCGCAAATAACTGGCGACAAACGGCCGATTGGGATTTCGTCGGTCTTTACTGATCAGCTGATCGCACCAGGTCCAGACAGTGAAATTGAACATCCGGCCGCCGTTCAAGCGCAACACTTTTCGCGTGCGGTCTAGCCCCACCGGATCTTCCCAATACCCCGAGGGATGGTACATTTCGCCTGCCCCGTCGTCATAGCTCCGCACCGCAATCGGCCGGCCTTGTTTCGGCAGACCCGGCCCCCCCTCATAATGGGTTTTGACCCGATGGCGATACTTGGGATTTTTTTGTTCCAAAAAATCCATTCCGGCGGTGATCTGGGCCCCGTGGGATCGCCGGGCATAGTAATAGGTCAACTGTTTGGCCGCTTCGATCCACTCGTCGGGAATGCGGTCAAAGGCTTTGATCGCGGTGTGATCGGTGACAATCGGTTTTTGGCGACGAGCGGTTGTTGCGAGCTTGCCCTGGGCCGGCGCGACCGCTCGTTTCGGTGTGGGCCGATCGGCGCCGACAACCGAGGCCATTGCATTGGAAACAACCCCTTTTTGCGTCCCCTGATTCATTGCCGATTGACTGACATCTTTGGGATTCGAACCGAGTTTGGCCGGAGCGGAGGACGGCTCCCCAACTGCCGTTGAGGAGTCCAATGATGAGTTGTTACAATGCGTAAAGAAAATGATAATTATAAACATACATCCGAATTTCAATTTGTTCATTACCATGTCCTCATGTTAGCGAATTATATAACACAAAGATAAGATGAGCGCTCATTTTTTAACTGGGTTCTAGCTCGGACATAATTTTATAAATGACCATCAGCGCCGGGATTTATTTAATCCATTTGTTTTCTTGTGCTTGCCTTATATGTCGGGTTGGATTTAGGTTGGAAGGTACTTGAGTGCACGATGAAAAGAGATGAGCAAAAACCGCTGAAGATTCTGCAAATCTGCCCCAAACCGCCCTATCCAGCCGTGGACGGGGGCAGCATCGCGATGAACAACATCACCCAAGGTCTGCTGGCGCTCGGTCATCAGGTCAAGGTGTTGGCGATTAGCACCTTCAAGTATCCGGCCGATGAGACGCTTCGCACCGAGGAGTATGTCGCACGGACGGCATTCGAGACCCAATACGTCGATATCGGCATTCACTTGCCCGACGTGCTGCGCAGCCTGTTTTCAGCGCAGCCCTACAATGTGTCGCGTTTTTACGACAAAGCGTTCGAAGATCGGATTATCGAGACGGTTCGCAATGAATCGTTCGACGTCGTACATTTCGAGCAATTGAGCACCGTGCCGTACTTGCGGGCCGTGCGCAACCACTGTCCCGCACCCGCGGTGTTCAGAGAGCACAATATCGAGCATCACATCTGGCAGGCCATACTCGCCGCCGAGAGAAACCAGTTGAAAAAAGCGTATACCGGGATGATGACCGAGCGGTTGAGGCGCTACGAAATCGAATCGTTCAATCGGTTCGACGCCATCGCCGCGATCACCGGGGACGATGCGGAGCAATTGGTCAACCTGGGCTGCCGGACACCCATCGAAGTGATTCCCTTCGGCATTGACTTGCACGCGGTTCGCTCCGAGGTGAAGACCGAATTTCCCGCTGTCTTTCACTTGGGGGCGATGGACTGGACGCCCAATCAGGAGGCCGTTGGGTTGCTGCTCGACGAGATTTGGCCCCGGGTCATCCAGCGGCATCCGGAGCTGAGGCTCTACCTGGCCGGACGAGCGATGCCCACATGGCTCAGGGCGCTTGAGGCGAAGAATGTGACGGTGGTGGGCGAAGTAAGCAACGCTTACGATTTTATGAAATCAAAGGCGGTTATGGTCGTGCCCCTGCAATCGGGGAGCGGCATGCGCATCAAGATGGTAGAGGGGATGGCCTTGGGCAAAACCATTGTCTCTACTCGGTTGGCCGCCCAGGGGATCGATTGTACCCACGAGAAGAACATCCTCTTTGCCGAAACCCCGGAAGAATTCGTCCATTGGATCGATAAAGTGGTTTCTGATAAATCATTGTTCGACAAGGTGGGGCGTCAGGCGCGCATGCTGGTGAAGGAAAAGTACGACAATCGCCGAATCGCCGAAAAGCTCGTTTCATTTTATTTCGACACTATCAACCATCAAAAGTCACTTCCAATATCGACCAGCCGGCAAGAGTACCACCATGTGTAATGATCTCGTCTCCATCATAACGCCGCTCTACAATTCGGAATCGTTTGTCGCCGAAACCATCGAGTCCGTACTCGCTCAAACCTATTCCCAATGGGAGATGTTGATCGTCGACGATTGCTCGACGGATCAATCCGTGGCGATTGTTCAACAGTATGCAAAACGGGATCCCCGCATCAAATTGATACAATTACGCACCAACAGCGGTCCCGCCGTGGCGCGCAATACGGGAATTCGCGCTGCCGAGGGGCGGTACATCATCTTCTTGGACAGCGATGATCTGTGGTTGGCCCATCTGCTGGAGACCGAAGTTGCCTACATGCGGGAGAAAGATGCCGGGGTGGTATTCGCTTCGTATGAACGGGTCAGCGAAGACAAGACAAAAAATTTCGGACCGTTCATCGCCCCTTCTTCAGTGACCCACCGGGATCTGCTCAAGACCTGCTCAATCAGCTGCCTCACCGGGATGTACGATACGGCCAAGGTCGGCAAACACTACATGGCCGATTTCTACAAGCGTGAAGACTACAATTTGTGGCTCGACATTCTCAAGAAAACACCGCGCGCCTGGGCCATTCGCGAGCCGCTGGCGGTCTACCGCATTCGGGAGAATTCGGTCTCCCGCAACAAATTGGAGGTGGCCTATTACCAGTGGCGCTTCTACATCAAGATCGAGGAGATGTCCCTCAAGCGAAGCTTGTACTATTTCGCCTGGTACGCCTACAACGCGATAAAAAAGTATCATTTGTAACCGCTTCGACAAATCCCCCTTTCCGCGATTATTTTTAGCGCCTTCCGGTTTGTGATATATTTTTTGAATTATGATCAATCAAAGGCTCACATCATTGGCGCTGTTGCTGGCGCTGGGGACGTTGCTGGCCCACTGTCGGGGCAGTGATGACGATCTGAACGATGGCGGCGGGGCCGGGGATGCCGACACGGATGGCGATACCGACACGGACACGGATGCGGATTCCGATGACCCGGCGGACTGCCCGGCCCAGGCCTTGGGCAACCGGTTGGGGCGCTCCCATCTGTTCGTCGGAGGATCGATGACCGACGAGTCATTCGATCGGGCGCCGTTCGATATTCGCTACCAGTACTTGGCCGGCAACGTGCCCGCAGAAGGACCCTGCGCCAACTGCGCCGAAAATTGCTATGTGGACGGACAATCCTGTGCCAATGATGCGGGATGTCCCTGGTGGGGGTGCTGGCAGTGGGATCAGGATCCACCGGGGCGGTTTGTCAACGATTTCGTGACCAAGGTGGCTGAAGCGGGCGGCATTCCGATGATCACCTATTACATCTGGTATTCGGTTGCCGGGGATGTGGAAGGGGCCGCTGAAATCGCCCGTCTCAACGAGGCTGCGAGATTGTCGGCTCTGCTGGCCGATTATCGCTTCATGTTGAGGGTTATCGCCGAAACTCCCCACATCAACACGTTGCTGCACGTGGAGCCGGATCTTTGGGGGTATGCCCATCAAGTCTCCGCCGATCCCTCGACAATTCCCGTGGCATTGAGCGGGGTCGGCGCACCGGAATGTGCGGCCATGGCCAACACCATCGTCGGGTTGGTCCGCTGTTTTGCTGCCATCGCCCATGCCGAAGCGCCCAATGTGTTCATCGGCTTTCACGCGTCCGCTTGGGGTGCCGGTCACGACGCGCTGGTCAATAGCGATCCCAATTTCGACCTCGAGGGTCACGCCCAAGCCACAGCGAGCTTCATGACCGCACTCGGAGCGGCCGACGCGGACTTCATCGTCGTCGAAATGAGCGATCGGGATGCCGGGTTCAACAATCGCTGGTGGGACGCCACCGACACCACCCTACCCCATTTCAGCCAGGCCATCGAGTGGGTCGGCGCGCTGGGAGAGGCGATGGCGCTGGCCCCGTTGTGGTGGCAAGTGCCCTACGGTCATCCCGGACTGGACGATGTCTGCGATCGCTACCGGGACAATCGGGTCGATTATTTCTTTGCCCATCCGATGGCCTTTGCCAATGCGGGCTCGTTGGGAATTGCCTTCGGTGCCGGAGCGCCGTGTATGACCACTGCAGAGACCGACGGGGGCAACTTCCTCGGCTTGGCGGCCGATTACTTCAACGGCGACCGCCCCCCCCTCTGCGGTGTGCGCCACGATTAGGCCGGTCCGGTCCTGCGCGGCGTTTTCTTTTGACAGCTTTGCTATAGGACCGCTACCCTACGGGGCATGGATCCCGCAAACCGACTGAAGATCGTCGAACCCGAGCGCATGAGTATCCTCGGCTTGATGCTCAGCTCGATCATTCGCAGCAATCTCGACCGGGAAACCGTGCTCAAACGGGTCGCCCGGCTAGACGGCAAAGTGGGCGTGACCGCCGGCAAGATGTCGATCACCATGGCTTTTGATCGCAGTTCGGTCACCCTTACCCGGGGGCTCACGTCGGGACTGCGCGCGAGAGTGAACGGCTCGTTGGACAGCCTGCTGCAGGTCAGTTTGGGCAAGAGTCTGTTGAATGTCTATTTTTCAAAGGCGGTATCGTTCTCGGGAAACCCCCTGTTTCTGATCAAGATTCTCCCGTTGATTCGCGTGCCTGCCGCGACGGAGCCGAGATGACCCCGAACCGCTACGAGCGCCTGTTTGGCGATGTCGTTCCCGAGCAACGGCTCGTCACCGACGAGGCCACGCTGTCCCGCTTTTCCCGAGACACCACCGAGGCTGAGCCCGGCCGGCCGGATGTCGTGCTCTTCATTGAAAATGCGGCCGAAGCCGAGGCCGCCGTCCGCGTCGCCGCCGAGCATCGCGTGCCGCTGATCCCGCGGATCGCCGGGACCAACCTAGGGGGATTGTCTATCCCGGTGCGGGGCGGAGCGATCCTCGATCTGACCGGGTTCAACCGGATTATCGACATCAACGAAATTGACATGATCGCCGTGATCGAACCCGGTGTCACTTTTGGCCAACTGGTCGCCGAGCTGAAGCGACGGCAGCTGCCGTTGACGATTGGCATTCCCCTGTCGCCACCCCACACCTCGATCATGGCCAACTGCCTGCTCGACGGGCTGGGCAATCTCTCCCTGCTCTACGGGACGATGGGGGAGTGGATTACCGGCCTGGAGGTGCTGTTGAGCACCGGGCAGACGATTCGCACCGGCGCCTGGGCCGTCTCCGACGTGCCGCCGTTTGCCCGAGCCCCCCTACCGGATCTGACCGGACTGTTCGTCTCGTGGCAGGGTACCACCGGCCTGGTGACCAAAATGGCCGTGGAGCTCAAGCCCAAATTGGCCTTTCGCCGGCGCCTGTTCGTGCTGACCTACAACCGCCGCACCACCTACGACCTGATGCGGCGCTTGGCCCGGCAGCGGATGTTCGACGACATCGGCGGCCTCTCCTGGCCCACAGGCAAGATGATGTACGGGATCGAGCGTCCATTGGAGCGGGATCCGGACGAACCCGAATTTTTTACCTACATCGACCTATCGGCGAACAGCGAAGCGGAGCTCTCGATCAAGTTGGACACGATGACCCGCATTATCGCCGAGCAGCGGAGCAACGGCGCCGAGCTCGAGGATCCCCTCGATCTGGACACCATTGTCAAGGTCGCTCCCCAGTTCGAGAAATTCGCCGAGTTTCCGACCGATTTGGAATTTCTGACCCAACACCCCGGCGGGGGGTTGAGTTGGGTCGGCACCTACGGACCGATGAGCCGGTTCGATCGGGCTGCGGATCTGGGCATCGAGATCATGGCCCGATATCGCTTTCCACCACTGATCGTTTCCCGTCCGATGAAGGGGGGGCACTTCGGCGTCCTGCGCTTCATCGAAACCTTCTCACGCGACGATGACAAAGAAGTGGAAGCGGTGCGGCGCTGCAACGCCGAGTTGACCACAATGGTGCTGGAGCAGGGGTTCATCCCCTACAAAACACCGGTCCGAACGACCGCGCAGGTGATTCCCCACCTCTGGCCGGGCACGCACCAATTGATGCGCCGGCTCAAAGAGGTGCTAGATCCATATCAAATCATGAACCCCGGACGCTGGGGCTTGGACACCGAGGAGGAGCTGTGATCAAAGCCGGAGACAAAGTTCCCAACATCGAGCTGCGCACCGACGAGGGTACTCCGATAGCGCTCACCGATCTGCGCGGTCGCGCCTTTGCCCTCTTTATGGTCGGCGAGATGTTCACCCCGACGGTGGAACGATTGCTCGCTGTTCTGGCCAAGGACACCCCCCGATTTCTGACCATGGATTGCAGTCCGATAGCGGCGATCGGCGAACCGATGGGTCGGCTGGCCGCCTATCGGGAACAACACCGGGTGCCGTTCGTGATGATCTCCGACTCGGGATTGAGGTTGCACAAGAAACTCAGCGGGGAGAACCGGGATGTGAGCGGCGCCTGGATCGTCGATCCCACCGGCACAGTGGTGGATGTGGTGCCGGTCCTGCCGCCGAGCGAGCTCGTCCGGTTGGCCCTGATCGGCGTGGATCGAACCCTCTCGGGCCGGCGCCCGGCCAATCCGTCCGGTGGGCGGGAGACAGAGTTGAAGAAGGGCAAAAAGGGAAGGTAACCCCAGCGGCGATTAATTCAGCGCCGCGAACAGCGCAGACCAACCGAACGTCGGGGCGCCGACCGTCGCGCAGCCGCATCCCCCATCGTCGTTGAACCCGTCGTCATCATCATCCGCATCCCCGTCCGCGTCCCCATCCGCATCCCCGTCCGCGTCCCCGTCCGCATCCCCGTCTGAGTCGGAATCGGAGTCGGCGTCGGAGTCGGAATCGGCGTCAGAATCGGAATCGGCGTCTGAATCCGAATCAGCATCGGAATCGGAATCAGAATCGGCGTCTGAATCTGAATCGGTATCGCTGTCCCCGTCCACATCCCCGGCCGGTGAAAGATTTTCCACCGCGTCCAAATCGTAGCCCGGGTTTTCGGAGTTGAAGCTGCCGCTGCTGTTGTCTTCGAGTTTGACGAATCGGATTTGGTCGAACCCGCTCGACGAGATATCGATCTCAAACGTCCCCGTGCCACTGCCCACGCTCTTGAACGGTCCATACTGATCCTGGGCCACCGAGATGGAAACGTTGTCGTTGCTGTCCGTGCCGCTGTGGATGATCAGGTCGTCCCCATCCCCATCCAACACCTGGGTGATAACCCCCATATCGAGGGTTATTTCCCCTCCAGGGGACATGGAGTAGTACTCCCCGTCGGGCATGCCCAACGAATCGCTGGCCAAGGTACGGTTGGCGTATGAGCTGGTGTTGATCTGTTGGGGCATGATCATTTCATTGATCGCAAAGGCGGCGTATTGAGGGTCCGGCTCGAGCTCGATGTTCACATCCACCACGCCGGAGCTCGGCACGCTGACACCGGTGACGGTCTTGGGTTCGAAGCCGTTGGCCACGGCGGTAATGCTGTAGGTCCCCGGTAACAACAATCGGTGGTAGTCCCCCAGGTCCGGATCAGAGAAGATCGGCTCCCCCGCCGGTTCGATCTCGATTCGCGCGGCAATCGGGTTGCCCGAACTGGCCGAGGTGACCAGGCCGCGCGCGCCCTGCAGCACGTACTCGAGAAAGGCCTGGATCCCCGAGCTGTGGGTGCCCCATTGCATGTTGGTGTCGGACATCATCTCGATTGTCGTGTCGAACGTGCCGCTGCAGCCGAGGGCCCAATCGTTGACATCCCCGTTGGTCACATACCAATCGAAACCGAAAACGACATTGTATGATGAGCTCCCCGCGTAGGCTTCACCCATCTCTTCGAGCAGATCATCGTCCAACGGATAGTGGGGCTTGTAGTTCCACGGCATGTTCACGTAGGGCGCCACGGTGTGGTAGCTCAATCCCAGGTTGTAGGTGTTCTCCTGGCTGTCTTTCCGCACGGCCTTGGACTCGGGCTCGGAAAACGGCGAGCTACCCGCGCCGCGCCAGGCAAAGCCGAAATTGCGGTTGAGATCGACGCCGTGAGCATTGGTCCGCGACGCTGAGTTGCCGGTATAGCCGTCCGGATTGACCAATGGGATGAACACGATCTCCGATCCATCGACCAAGTCACTGGCCAGTTGGTCGTCCCCGTATCCGCTGATCAACCAATCGAGAATTTCGAGCACCACATCACAGGACATACACTCGTTGCCGTGAATAGCACCGGTCAGCCGCACTTCGGGTTCGTTTGCTTCCTCGTCCACATCGGCCGACACCCGTAGGGCCCAGATCTCCCGTCCCTCCACCGAATCACCGATTGAATAAAATCTTGCAATGTTCGGGTTGGAGGCCTCGTACCCCTCGAAAAGATTACGGATTTCTTCATGCGACGGAAAATCTCGACATGAATTGAGACCGCGTGGTCCAGGTATTCTGGCCTGGGCGGATGCCACATAGAAAACACAAATTGTTAGTATTAAAGCGATGTGTTTACACATGGGTACTCCTTTTCAGGGGAACAATATCATGGTTATGCACACTTTGGAATATATAATATGATTTGGTAGACTATTCGACTATTTTTGGGCCGGAATTTTGAGCATTTTGCAAATTTACACTTTTATCTGATGTCGAATCGAACCCGGGATGGGTTGCGCTGAGAAAAAGGGCGGAGCTCCGATATTTTTCGAGCGAGTGAATTACCAGCACCTTGACCACCGCTGTCGTGGGCACGGCGAGCAACACCCCCAAAAAGCCGAACAACTCCCCGCCGGCCATCAGTGCGATGATAATCCACAGGGGGCGTACCCCCAGCTTGCCGCCGAGGATTTTGGGCGTGATAAACGTCGCGTCGAACACCTGAACAACGATAAACACGAAGATCACCCCCAGCACCCCGAAGGGTCCTTTGTACACCAACAACGAGAGCAGCAGGGCCAGCAGAAATCCCACTGCGGCGCCCACATAGGGAATAAAGCACAGCAAACCGGTGATCAGGCCTACACCGATGGCCACCGGGATGCCGACGATGGAGTAGCCGATCGAGTAGAGCGACCCCAAAATGAGCATCACGGTGAACTGCCCGTGGAGAAAGGCCGACAGGCTCAAGTCGATCTCCCGGCCGATCTGGTGGAGGTTTTCCCGGTTGCGCGGCGGCACCAGACCGTCCACCGCGCCGACGATGCGGGGAAAGTCCTTGAGCAGGAAAAATAGAAAGAGGGGAAACATCAGCGCCCCCACGCCGATGGAGACCACGGAGAATGTTCCGCCGAAGGCCTGGGCCACGACCGAGGTGGCCGGTCCGATCAGTTTGGGGGCCACGGCGCTGAGGTCCTGCCCGAACTGATCCAGGGCGTCCCGCAGATTGAGCGGCACGTTGATGGCCAGGTTGTGCTCCAACCAGGGCACCACCGTGTCTTTGAACTGGCTGATGTAGATGGGCATCCGGCTCATCAGCTGGCGAAACTCGCTGACCACTCCGGGGATGATGAACAGCATCATCGCCAGCATGCCCGCCAGCAGACCGAGCAGGGCGATGACGGTGGCAAAGGTGCGGCTGATGAAGCGCAGGCGCGTCAGCCGGGTCACCAGCGGGTTGAGCACATAGGCCAGCAGAAACGACAGCAGCACGATGGTCGCCAACCGCTCCAGGCGCCAGACCAGGGCGAGGAAGACGACGAGGACGCCGAGACCCCACAGCCAGCGCTTCCACAGTTGTCGGTGTTCCACCATAGGCAAAGTCTATCGGCGCGGGTATTAAGGTCAAGTTCTTGGGGGGATGGATCGTCGGAATTAAAGGGGGATAGGCCTCAATTCGATCTTCAACACGACAGTTTTGTTCTCTTCAATTTCGACGATTCGGTACTCCGGAAAATGGTTCGGTGCCCGCACGATGACCCGATGGGGGCCGGGGCGTAGCAACAGGCCCCGTTCTCGGAACATGTGCAGCGGGCCGAGGCGGGTTTCGTCCACCTCAATCGAGGCATCTGCCGGCGATCCCTCGAATCGCAGGGTGCCCCGGGGGCCGGTGTCGACCTTCTGGGCGCCGCCGCAGGAAGCGATGAGTGCCAGCATCAAAAGGCACAGCAGCGCCGCACTCCCACGGCCCTCCTTTTTCAGAGGGGGAACCGACGCGGCACTTTTTGCGGGACAGGGCACTAGGGCTCCATGCGGTAGTTGGGCGCCTCTTCGGTAATGATCACGTCGTGAACATGGCTCTCGCGCAGGCCTTGGGGAGTGGAACGAATGAAGTTTTCGCGCCTCGTGCGCAGCACTTCAATATCCTTTGATCCGGTATAGCCCATGCCCGAGCGCAACCCACCGATCAGCTGCATCAGGATGTTGGTCAGCGGACCGCGGTAGGGCACGCGTCCTTCGATGCCTTCGGGGACGAGCTTGCGGTTCTCGGCATCGGCCTGAAAATAGCGGTCCTTGCTGCCTTCTTTCATCGCGCCGATCGAGCCCATACCGCGATAGGTTTTGTAACTACGGCCCTGGAAAAAGACGATGTCCCCCGGCGTTTCGTCCGTGCCGGCGAACATGCTGCCGATCATGACCGAGGCGGCACCGCAGGCGATCGCCTTGACCACGTCACCCGAGAACTTGACGCCGCCATCGGCGATGATCGGGACATCGTGCTGAGCCGCCACATCGGCGCACTTCATGATCGCGCTGGCCTGGGGGACGCCCACGCCGGCGACGATTCGCGTGGTACAAATCGATCCCGGACCGATGCCCACTTTCACCCCATCCACTCCCGCGTCGATCAGCGCCTTGCACCCCTCCCCGGTGGCGACGTTACCGCCGACCACCTGGCAGTCGGGAAATTCCCGTTTGATCGTCTGGACGGCGGTGATCACCGCCTTGGTGTGGCCGTGGGCCGTATCGACCACGAGCACATCACACCCCTGCTCGACCAGGGCAGGCACGCGCTCTTTCAAATCCCGCTCCACCACGCCGACCGCCGCGCCGACGAGCAGGTGGCCCCCTTCGTCTTTGGCCGCATTGGGATATTGCTCCGCTTTGAGCAGATCCTTGAAGGTGATCAGACCGACCAGATTTTCGTCGTCGTCGACCACCAGCAGCTTCTCGATGCGATTGCGGTGCAACAGCTCCCGGCATTCGGCGGGTGGGAGATGTTCTTTTGCGGTGACCAACTCGCGGGTCATCAGCTCGGCGACTTGGAGGGTTTGGTTGGTTTCGAAGCGGATATCCCGATGGGTGATGATCCCCACCACCTTTTTGCTGCCCGGCTCGACCACCGGCAGACCGGAGATGTTGTGCCGGCGCATGAGATTGAGCGCCTCCACCAGGGGTTGGGAGGGGGTGACGGTCACCGGATCGGAAACCATTCCCGATTCGGCCTTTTTCACTTTGCGCACCTCGTTGGCCTGTGCCTCCGGTGGCATGTTCTTGTGAACGATGCCGATACCGCCGGATTGGGCCATCACAATAGCCGTGGCCGACTCGGTGACCGTGTCCATCGCCGCGCTGACCAACGGAATCGTCAAGTTGATGCCCCTGGTTAAGCGGGTTGAAACATCGACGTTCGCCGGTAGGATGTCGCTGTAGCTCGGAGCGAGCAAGATGTCGTCAAAGGTAAGATAAATCTCTGGAATAACTGCGCTCACAACGCCTCCTTTTTACTCGCTAACGCGCGATGAAAGGAACCGATGGTAGCGAATTGGGGCTCTTTGTAAACCTCAATGTTGCAGAAAAATGCGTGATGAAACGCGTCAAGGTGCGCCAGCAGTGGTTGCGCGGAGATTTTTATGGATTAAGACGAACTCACCGTTCGTTGTATCCAGAAAAACTGAGCACAACTGCTGATGGCGTGTATTGATGCGAGCGCCAGCGTTTTCAGCCGCTGTTTTATGCAACATTGAGGTAGTAGTGAGATTCTACTTTTGGGTCATTATTGTTGTGTCATTGGTGAGTACGCCGTACGAGAATATGTCGAGCAACTGGGCGGCGATTCCCGGCAGATCGACGACCCGGCTGTCATTCCGCAGCAAGCTGTGGAGGACCTCCTTGACCATCCCGATTCCCGCCAGTGCAGCGATGCGGGTGTCCCGATCGCGAACGAGCCCCATTTTCTGCCCCAACGTCAAGGATCCTTCGATGGTCGCCGCCAGGCGCTGGTAAAAATCGGACAACTTCTCGTCGAAGCCTTTATCGAGGCCCACCGCCCCCTCCAGCAGTATCGATAACAGGGGTCGGTTCTCGGTCAACAGCTCGAGCACGCCGACCAGATTGTCCTGCAGCTGCGCTTTGGCCGATCGGGCGCCCGGAGAGACGTCCACCACACGGATGCGCTCTCGAATTTGGACCACCAGACGGTCCAGTAGCTCTTCGAAAATCGCCCGTTTGTTGTGAAAGTAGAGGTAAAAGGTGCCCCTGGCGATTCCCGCAGCTTCGATGATGTCGGTAATCGACGTGGCGTGGTAGCCGTACTGACCGAACAACACCGCGGCATTTTTGAGGATCTGTTTGCGCCGAAGTCGAGAATCCAAGCCTCATCCCCTCTATTGTGGTTCACCTGCCTGAGGTACAACGGCCGGTGACCGGAACCGGAGCGGAACACGAACAACCCCGGCCGAACCCGCTCATACCCTACCTGTTGAAGAGTTGGATGTCCAGTCGGCTCCGTGCTTTGTCTGGCAACCGTTGTCCCCAATTCCCCCTTTGAAAAAGGAGGGTGTTGTAAAAGGAAAAAATGGATTTCCAAAACGTAGGGCCGGGCTTTATGCCCGGCCGCTCGCTCAGCAG
>JANQET010000374.1 GCA_028278265.1 Myxococcota bacterium | reverse complement strand
ATGAAGATGGGCTCGCCGCCCACGGCTCGAAACGCCCTGACCGGGCTGTTGACCCCACCGGGAATTGAGTGTTGGGCTCGTTTGAAAAGCTCATTCGATTTGGGATCGGCCATTACCATCTCCTTGATCGGCCACATATCGTGGGGTTATTTTATGACGTGTACTTTATACGAATAATGGCTCGACAGATACGCTCATTTGCCTCATAACCAAAAAAATATCCATTATCACCGGGTGATAGAGGGTTATACAAATCACAGCGACCAGCTCCCGAAGCAGATAATTCGGTAGCCAAATTAAGGAGAATCAACCATGCCGATTGCCGATTTTAAGACCTACCAGAAGATGCTCGATAACGCCCGCAACAACCACTTCGCCTATCCTGCGATCAACATTACCTCAATGACCACCGCCAATGCCGCGCTCCAGGCTTTTGCCGAGAAAAAGAGCGACGGGATTATTCAAGTGTCGACCGGTGGCGCAGAGTTCGCCTCGGGCCTCGGGGTGAAGGACGCCGTGATTGGGGCGATCACTCTTGCCGATCACGTCCATCGGATGGCCGATCGATACAATGTTTATATCGCTCTGCACACGGATCACTGCCCGCCGAAAAAGGTCGATCCCTTTCTGGTGCCCCTGATCGAGGAATCGGAGAAACGGGTGGCCCAGGGACAACCGCCCTTATTCTCCAGTCACATGTTCGATGGGGCGAGCCTGCCCCTCAAAGAAAATATGGATGTGGCGGTCGGTCTATTTGAGCGCTGCGCCAAAATCGGGATCATTCTCGAAGTCGAAGCCGGCGTGGTGGGCGGCGAAGAGGACGGGGTAAACAACGAAGACGTCCCGTCCGAAAAACTCTACACCACCCCCGAAGACATGTTGGAGGTGCATCGCCGCCTCAAAACCGTTGATGGCACCTTCTTGTTCGCCGCAACCTTTGGCAACGTGCACGGGGTCTACAAACCCGGCAACGTCAAGCTGCGTCCCGGCATTCTCAAAGAGGGGCAAGACGCCGTGGTGAAAGAGTACGGCGAGTCGGCGCGGTTCTACCTCGTCTTCCACGGGGGATCGGGTTCCTCTCAAGCCGACATCCACGAGACCCTCGACTACGGCGTCATCAAAATGAACATTGACACCGACACCCAGTACGCCTTCACCCGTCCGGTGGTCGAGCACATGTTCAAGAACTACGACGGGGTGCTGAAAGTCGAAGGGGAAGTGGGTGTGAAAAAACAGTACGACCCGCGCAGCTATTTGAAAAAAGCCGAACAAAACATGACCGATCGCATCAAACTGGCGGTTGACGATCTCAAGTCCGGCAACACGACCTTGTGCAAGTAATACCCTCCTCCGTTATTCGTCTCCCGATACACTCGCTTGATTTCCCTTTGTCCAACTGGCCGGGATGCGCGCACCTGGTGCTTGTGACGCAATTAGCGGTTGCGAACAGGGTGGCAATGGGATATTTTTGTTATTAGTGCAAAAGTGTATTTAGAGAAGGTTGTCAAACCATCAAAGTGCACAAAAACCTTGAGTCGAGGGAGTCGCTAATGATGCGAGGAGACGGTTTTTCCTTTGTAGTTTTGGTGTCGTTTGTCTTTCTTTTGGCGTGCGGTGCCAACCCCAGCGATCCACCGTTGACCGATTCGGGCGGTTCCGGAGACGCGGACACCGATACGGATACGGATGTCGACACAGATGCGGATAGCGACACGGATACCGATATCGATACGGATGCCGACAACGACTCGGATTCGGACGCTGATTCGGACTCGGACTCGGATACCGATGTCGATACGGATGCCGACAACGACTCGGATTCGGACGCTGATTCGGACTCGGACTCGGATGCGGACAGTGATTCAGATGGTGATACGGACTCGGACAGCGACACTGACTCGGATGCGGATACGGATTCTGATTCGGACACATCTCCTGATACGGATTCCGATATTATCATGAGTCCCTGCGAAATTGCCGCAGCCGAAGATCCCGAGCACTTTGTCTGCTGCCCTGATCCACCACCGCAAAATTGCTCTGGTGACGCCTGGGATTTCTCAGACGAGGGCCGCCGGTACGGCTGTTGCACACAGGATCTTGCCGAATTTGTCATTTGCAGGGGGCCGGATTGGGACCTGGATTATATACGGGATGATTGTGAGCTGGACTGCACCTATAACAACAATCCGTGGGGCCAGCCAAAAGAGTATATGGGATGTCCGGTCTATTCTTGTGAAGGGCCGATTATCGTCGACCATTTTGAATTTGAATTTAGTGGAAACTGGCGAAACTTTGCAAACACGTTTGAGGCGAGTTCGAATTGTGGTTACGGCAGAGATGACATCTGGTTCGAGGTTACGGTTGCACCGGGAACCACTATTGTTGTGGATGATGTCAGTGACTCGAAAGTGGTGCTGCGCCACGTGGCCAACTGTGAAACCAGCACCTGCATTTCATTCAATGACAGCAATCCCGCCCAGCTGGAACTCAAGAACGATAGTACTACTGATTACAAATACCTCTATCTAGTGGTTTCCGAGTACTATGACAACGACGGCGATTACAACGAATTCACGGTCAGATTCACCGTGAAAACCAAGTAACACCTCACCTCATCGCCGGCGGTCGATGCGCCACGCCCCGGCGGTAAAAAACACGACCGCAAACAGCAACAAGACCCCTAGCTGGGGCATGATCAATACCGCATCAGCTCCCCTCACCAGCACGTCCTGGTACGCATCCAAGGCCCAACCGTGAGGAACGGCAAGGCTGATGCGCTGCATCACAGCGGGCATCACGAACTTGGGCACCATGATCCCGCCCAACACAGCCATGATGATCAGCACCGAGGCACAGACCGACGAGGAGAGCAGGACCGATTTTGAGATTGAGGCCATCAGGACACCGAAGCCGATCGATACCAGGGAAACCGCCAGGGTGAGCAGGGCCAGCGCCCCGACGTTGTTCAACACCAGCTCACCGCACCCCAGCAACGGCAACAGGTATATGCCGATGGCAAACATCGCCACCGCCTGGATCAGGTTGACCAGCACAAAGGGGATCACTTTGCCCCCAAGATAGGTCATCGCGGAAATCGGTGAGACCAGGATGCGCTTGTAGGCACCGCTGGACCGCTCCTCGAGCAGGTTGAGGCAGAGCAGTTGAGCGATCCAAAACAGCGCGAAGATCGTCCAGCCCGGTACGTTCTGTTGCACCACCGTGGGGAACACCTGGTTGTCGTCCGAACCCACTGGTGTGCGGCGCACCAATAGCCCTCGATCCGCGTAGTAGTTTGTCGATTGGCAGCAGACGTCCAGCGCGGCATCCCGATTGCTCGCCAAGTCGCATCGGGCTCCTGCCGGACAAGAGACCCCCGGCCGGGGCGCCAACGATTCGAGCGCCTGTGTCATCGCCCGGGACCGACGGAGCATCCCCTCGATCATTACCACATCGACGAATTGCTGCACTGCACCGACCAGCGCGAGCGTGATCTCTTCGGAGAGCACCGGATCAACCAGCACTTCCAGGGTCTCGTCCCACTCCAGGGCCAGGGCCTGTTCCCCGTTGGCCGGAACGACGACGGCCATGTCCACTTCGCCTGACCGAATCCGGCTCGTCGCCCGGTCGCGGGTCAGCGGTTGACCTTCGAGCTCAACCAGCGGCTGAAACGAATCCGAAGCCTGCAAAAAATCGACCAGTGCATCTGCGATGGACTCTGACCCCTGATCAACCACCAATACCTGTATCCGCTCCTGGTTCGCGCCGGAAGAGAACGCCCCTTGGAGGGCCACCGAGAGCACCACGATGAACACCGCCGGGAGCACGAACAACATCACCAGCCCCCCCGGATCCCGCGCCAGGAGCCACAGTTCCTTCTTGATCATCGCCGTGATGGCGCTTGCCGGTATCTGCCGCATCATTTCATTTGAGACCCGTTGTGGGATCCCGTAGCTGATTTCCGGTGACATCGAGAAACAAGCTCTCCAAATCGGCTTGGACAACCCGGCGCAGGGTGAGGTCGATCTGCTGCGCACCGGCCTGAGCCCGCACCTGATGGATCACGTCCTCTGCATCGACCGTTGGCCGGACGTATACGGAGAGCCGTCCCATGCCCGACTCAAGATCCCAGTGAACATGCGGGACATCTGCAGGAGGAGGCCATCGTTTGGGCTGCCGAGGGCCGGGAAGGAGTTGAAAGTCGATTTTCGTCAGTCCGTAATTGGCGACCAGATCCGCCGGTATTCCTTGAAGGACCACTCGTCCGCGGTCGATGATGGACACCGAGTCACACAGTTTGGCCGCCTCCTCCATGTAGTGGGTGGTGTACAACACGGTTACCCCGTCCCGTCTGAGGGATCTGATCGCGTCGAAGATGCAGTTGCGGGACTGGGGATCGATCCCCACGGTGGGTTCGTCCAACAGAATCAACTTGGGACGGTGGAGCAACCCCACCGCCAGATTCAGGCGTCGCTTCATCCCGCCGGAGTACTTGCTGACCCGGTCATCGGCGCGGCTCGCCAATCCGACCAGAGTGAGCACGTCTGTGGTTCGGTCCTGTAGCAACCGACCGCTCATCCCTTGTAGAGAGCCGAAAAAAGCGAGGTTCTGGCGAGCCGTGAGGTGGGGATAGAGTGCCAGCTCCTGGGGCACGTAGCCCAGGTGGGGCTTGATTCGCGGCGGTGTGAGTATCGGGGCGAACCGTATCTCCCCCTGATCGGGTTGCAGTAAGCCACAGAGTAGGGACAAGGTGGTGGTCTTGCCCGCCCCATTGGGGCCCAGCAGACCGAAGACCGTACCCGGTTCAATCGACAGATTGAGGTGATCAACGGCGTTTCGTTCGGAGCTCTGATACCGCTTGCACAGCTCAACGGTGCGCACGATCCCATTCCCTTCGGCCGCCGCCAGTCCCGTTCCTTGCGGGGGACGCGATCGGGGCAAACTCGAACGATAGTGCCGCGCCAAATAGCAATCCCCGGACTGGTGCACCTCTCCGATCGGCAATCCCGAATCCTCGAGCAGTTGCGCGATTTGCGCCTCGTCTCGATAGGGCAACACCGGGGGTACACTGTCGAACAGGTGGGCGTTTGAGCCGCATTCCCGTTTTGCTCTCTCGAACACCTGTTTGATGGTTTGGTGTTCCGCCTTGAGCTGGGTTGGCAGGGTCAGTCCCAACTTGGTCCAGTAGGCCAAGGTGGGGAGGTAGGCCCGATGGGTCCAACGGGCAACCGCACGGGCGCAGAGCAGCGGATTCTGTTCGAGCAGCTTGAACAACTCGAACAGCCGGCCCAGGCGATATTCCCCCTGATCGGTAACCAGTCCTATTTTTTGGTAGATCTGGTGAATCGCCGGTTCGAGCCGATAAAAGGCGATGAAGAGTTGACCGAATAGAGAGAGCACCCGGCGTGCTTCGCCGACGATTTGTCGGATGGCCGACCGGTCGGTGATGTAGTCAACCACCCCGCTGGCGATGAATACGGTCTTGAAGAGCCGATCGCCAAAGGGTAGTGCCCCTCCCTCGGCGCGCAGGGGGTGATGCCGGCGGCGGCGCCGGGCCAGGGCGGTCATTTCGCGCGACAGATCGACACCGACTGTCTCCAAATCGAGGGCTCGCAAGTGCTCGACGACCAACCCCTGCCCAGAACCGATCACGAGCACCGGCGCCTGGATACTGCCGGTGAGTCCGTCGATGGCCGCCGGGCAAAAATGGCGATCCTCCAACGCCCCCCAGTAGGGTGCCCAGGTGCTCCACCAATTGGAATGGGAAGCAGATGTGGCCGGGGGTTTCGGCATGAACCAGGATCACCTCAGCGCTGTTGCAGCTTTTCTCAAATCCTTGAAAAAGCGGTCCTCGAACTCGGCCCGCCGCACCAGATCGGCCGATATCTCGGCCAACCCATCTCCGAGCACCGGCCGGTTCTCGGCTGACCAATCGTCATATGCGTCGTCATCGAGGGGAATCGGCTTGCCCACTTTGATGAATTTGCGGGATATTTCCTGCCAGGACAACCCGTTCTCGATCATTCGACCGGCCATCGATTCGAGCTCGGCCGAATTGAGCAACTGCGCCGCCTCCTGTAAAAACGCGCCATACATCAAGCGGAACGCGCCGCCGCCGGTTCCCTGATCTTCGAATCCCACCGCCTGGAACAGAATCCCCTCGCGCAACCGCACCCCGCGATACTTGTCGGGCCAGGAGAGGATCTTCTTGGCATAGGTGCGAATCCCCTGCACCCCGACAAAGAAGAACAGTCGATCGACCACCGGGGGCAACAGCATGTTGCGCGAAGTTTTGATCATCGCCGTGGTAATCGCCCGTCTCCAGTCGATCCGCTCGGGAACCCTATCGATATAGGAGAGATAGTTATCCTGGGCCATCGCTGCGTGGGTCTCCCAGGCCGGCTTGAGATCGGCGGTGCGCAGCTCGGCAATCTCGTTGAAATAGGGATCAGAGATGGCATAGGCATCGCGATTCCGGCCCACCAGCACGATGGTGTGAAACGGGGCGTGCACCTGCAGAAACTGGGGCAAGTACTTCATATAGAACATATCGACCCGTGCGATGACCGGAATCTGTCGGGTGATCAGCTCGTCGGCTTTGGCCAGAGCGAGGTCAGTCGTTTTGTACCGTTTCTGTACGAACTCGAGTTGAAGCAACCCCGAAACGTTTTTCAAAATCGAACCGGGAGCGTTGCGAATACCGATCAACGGCAGGCCGTTGGGTCCCTTGGCAAAAAAGAGATAGAAAAACGCGGGTCCGGAGCCGATTCCGAAAACCATCGGCTCGGAGATATCCAAGCCAAAATGCACGAGCACGTTACGCACACTGCCCGACTCACAATGGGAGGCCACGTCATGGGTGTAGTTGTCAATCCGCTCCATGGTCACTGCACCCTACTCATTAGCTACCGTAATCACCACATGCTGAAGGAGCCGCTCGCTTCGCTGCTCCACCGATATCCCCACCTCGGGAGGCACGAACAAAAACTGAAAAAAATCGCTGACACCGATATCGAAAATTCTGGCGTAGCGCTTCAGTGTCGCCACATCGACCTTTTCGAAGCCCTGCGGGGTGAGGTGTTTCTTCACGACGGACAATCGCAGGTTCATCCGCGAGGCGACATCTCTGACGCTCATGTGGTGATATTCCATAAAAAAATGTACCGGGCTGATTTCCTGGGACGAGAGCAACTGCTGCAGCCGCTCGAGCTCCAGTGTTCGCTGAGTGTAGTACTCGTGTATCAAATCATCGAATTCGGTCACCTTGTAGTCGGGCACGCACTTCCCGTCCGGATCGGTTCGGTACATCACCAGGCGCCATGGTTTCTCGTGCCGTTGGGGTTTACCGGAAATGATCATCGCCCACCTGTCCTTAAAAGGGTCGATCGTTGAGGTGGTGGTCGGCTAGGCGTCCCGATCGCGGTTCTGCTCGATAAAGCGGGCCAAGCTGCCCAGTGATCCGTATACCTCAGGTGTTCGCTCTGAAGGTAACACGTCGATATGAAACTCTTTTTTGATCATTACCTCGATTTCGATGATATCAATCGAATCGAGCTCGAGCCCCTCGCTGAACAATCGAGTCTCAGAGTTGGTCGTGTCCATGTCGATCTCCTCCAGACCGAGGTGATCGATGAGCTTGCCGAGCAGCTGTTTTTCAAATTCGTTCATACGCTCCGAACCTCATCCTCAAAGCTCTGTTTCACCCATCATTATGGGCTAGGTATACGTTTATTGATCTCATTGTCAATCGACGCCGTTCGGCCACCCGTTCAAATCGCGAACGGGTAAAGACAGCTGGCAAATCCCCATTGTTCCAGGTTAAGTTGAAGGATAGAGAAACGGTCTCGGAAAAAATCGCGATGGGCAAGAAGACCAAAAAAAAATCCAACTCCAAACCGTCAGCACCCAAGCGGGAGTTTGCCCACCGGCCGTTCACCGGGTTACCCAAGACCATTGACAGTTTTGCCAGTCCCGATGGACACGAAAGTGAATCAACGGGCGAGCCGCTCGAAACCGGCGATCCCCCCGGGACCGATGAGGAGTGGTCCTTAGAGCGGGAATGGGCCGATGTGGAACCGCTGAAGAACGACCAACCGCGGGTCAACAAACCCGCCGAGGCCAAACCGATGCTCGCCGAAGCCGACGAGGATGTGCTGGTCATGCGCCACTTGGATGATCTGGTGCACGGGTACACCCCGTTCGATTTTGCCGACACGGACGAGTACATCGAGGCAGCGGTGGCCGATTTGGATCGCCGTATCGTGCGCAAGCTGCGTCGAGGGGAATACGCTCTCCAGGGCCATCTCGATCTCCACGGACAAACCAAGGAGGAGGCCCGACTCAGCGTCATTGACTTCATCAGGGCGGCCGATGCGGACAACAAGCGGTGTGTGTTGATTGTCCACGGCAGGGGCACCCGATCCAAGGACAACATCCCGGTGCTCAAGAACAAGCTCCGCTCCTGGCTGACCCGGGGCGCCATCGGCAAGCGGGTGCTGGCATTCACCTCGGCGCGCCCCTATGACGGGGGCACTGGGGCGGTATACGTGTTGCTGCGCAGCTGAAACCGAAGTTACTTACCCCGGCGGAGCGTGTCGCTCGATGATGCGGGTGGCCGCCTTCAATCCGTCGAGGGCGCAGCTCATGATCCCCCCGGCCCGCCCGGCGCCTTCACCCACCGGATAGATTCCCGAGACCGTTGTAGACTCGAAGGTGGTTTTGTCCCGAACGATGGCCAGGGGAGAGGAGGCGCGGGATTCAGGAGCCAGGGCCAAGGCCTGGGGGTGCAGGAACCCGGGCATTTTTCGATCGAACACCGGCAGGGCGGCCCGAAGGGGCACCGACACGCAGCGGGGAAGTATCTCATCGAGCCGAGTGGGTACCACGCCGAGGCGATAGCTGGACCGAGGCAATGCCGAGGCGCTCGATTGGCCTGAGGCAAATTGGATCAGCTGCTGCCCCGGGGCGGTGTAATCTTCCCCACCAGCCTCGAAACAGCGCTTCTCGATTCGAGAACGAAAGGCCAGCGCGCTCTCCCAATCGGTCGCGCCGCAGACCTCCGGCGTCAAAGTGACCACCACTCCGCTGCTGGAAAAGGCGGAATCCCGTGCGTGTTGGGACATGCCGTTGAGGGCCAACCGGTTCGATTGGTTCACCGTGGGAATCGTCTCCCCGCCGGGACACATGCAAAACGAAAACACCGGTGTGCCCGCAACCCGGGTGGTGAGCTTGTATTCGGCAGCGCCCAGCGCGGGATTTCCCGCTGCCTCGCCGTATTGTCGCCGGTCGACCCACTGCTGTGGATGCTCTACCCGGATGCCGAGTTGAAACGGTTTGGGGGCGAGGAGCACCCCGCTGCGGGCGAGCTGGCGCCAGGTGTCCGGCGCCGAGTGTCCAATAGCAACAACCCCGATATCGGTCCTCAGGGATCCCGCAGAAGTCGTCAACTCGACCAACCGGCCATCCCGTTGAACGAATCGATCCACCCGGACACCGGTGCGAACCTCACCGCCCGCCCGTTCGATCCGGTCGACCAGACGGGCCACCACGCGGCAGAGCAGATCCGTGCCGATGTGGGGTTTGGCGTCGATCAGGATTTGCGCCGGGGCACCGCAATCCACCAACACCTCTAGGACAAAACGCAACCAGGGATGGGAGAGTGACGTGGTCAGTTTGCCATCAGAAAAGGTCCCTGCGCCGCCGATGCCGAACAGAACATTGCACTCCGGGTCGGGCCGGCGCTGCCCGAGGAACCGTTTAATCGCTCCGATCCGCTGGTCGACAGAACCTCCGCGGTCGAGCACAATGGGGCGATAGCCGTGTTCGGCCAGCAACAAAGCACTAAACAGTCCGGATGGCCCGGCGCCGATCACCACCGGGCGCCAGGGGAGGGGAGCAGACCCGGATCGAATCTCGGGTCGATCAATTTCGGGCGTGCGCTCGGCGCGAACCGCCGCCCAGTCAATGGCATCGGTGTTAAGTGTTACGTCAACACTGAAAATCAACTGCACCCGGCGCTGGCGGGCATCAATCGACCGCCTGACGATGGTAAACTCCTCGATGTCTCGTGCAGCCGTTCCCGCCCGTTCGGCGATTGCAGCGGGGAGCGCCCGCTCGACATTCGCGTCGTGCGCCAGAGCGATATTGTGCAGTCGAATTTTCATCAGAAAATCCTAGCGAGAACAGGTCGCCCCTGTCCAACAAATTTCAAACTATTAAAAACCGGCTAGTGCCACCCTTGGTTCTTGTGTACACTTATTGAAACACTGGGGAGGACCTGTTCCAGGACACCAATATCGGTATGAAATCATATAGACTTTTCTCTTTTTTTCTCGCCGTCAACACAGCTGTGGCGATGGTATTCGGGGCGCTGATGTTCCTCGCCGTACATTGGTGGGCCCCGGTGATTTCCCGTGGGTGGTGGGCGTTCATTGTAGGGGGCGGAATGACCGCGGTGCTAATCGGGACCAATACAGTGCTGGTTCTTCGTTGGGTCATCCCGTCTCTGCGACATTTGAGCATTGTGGCCGGGACATTGGGCGCCAAGGACAGTATTCCTCCACCGACGAGAACCGTACGCATCAAGGAGTTTCGCGATATCGCCCGTCAGCTACGCTCGAGCGTGCGGTATACGCGACATCTGGTCGAAGCAGGGGATGTGTTTTTGGAGAAGGGTGACCGCCACCAGGTATTGCAGACCATCGAAGATGATCGATTGGGCAAGATTTTTGATCGATTCATCAAGGTTCTCGACAGCACAGAAGACTATCTCCACGAAATCGCCAACGGCCATCTCTTCA